>NZ_JBMWDT010000008.1:0-236053 GCF_049545585.1 Providencia sp. NPDC089933 | reverse complement strand
TTCAAGCAATTCAGATGGGTCGTTAGCTCAGTCGGTAGAGCAGTTGACTTTTAATCAATTGGTCGCAGGTTCGAATCCTGCACGACCCACCATCTCAACAGCAGTTCAAGTCAATTCACCGCCCCGTAAATACTCAGTCGCCAATCCATACCTCGGCAAGCTGGTTGCAGGTTCAGGCCGCAGGCTAAATTCGTAGAATTTAAATCCTGCACGACCCACCATCTCAACAGCAGCGCAAGCCAATTCACCGCCCCGTAAATACTCAGTCGCCAATCCATACCTCGGCAAGCTGGTTGCAGGTTCAGGCCGCAGGCTAAATTTGTAGAATTTAAATCCTGCACGACCCACCATCTCAACAGCAATTCAAGCCAATTCACCGCCCCGTAAATACTCAGTCGCTAAGCAGTACTTTGATCTTGAAGATAGCGGTTATGGAATAAAACCGGCATCTGCAATGTTTATTCACCATACATAAGATAAACTTGTTGAAATGTAGGTGAACATTGAAACAGTATTTTTGCATGGTTAGAGACAATATCTTAAAAATTACATAACCATTTGATGTAAAGTCATAATTGTATTTTTTATCTGGAGAGGTTGGCAATAATGATAGATAATCTGATAGGCTTAAATAAGCATTGGTTAATTAAAATAATAGTATTGTAGTAACATAAGGTGGGATATCGAGTTTCACTATCTGTCTTAATTATGCAATAATGCAATGATATTATCATCTGAAGTTAAACTCTGTTTGAGTGTTATTTCTTGATATTTAATTCCAACCATGCTCTTGGGACGATAAAAATAACAATATTAAATTTAGATTATCAATTAGCATTATTTATTCATAATTTTGTGATGTTCATCAAGTAAAGTGAATAATAAACTTTTTTAACGTTAAGGTTTTGTTATCTTGATAGTTATGATTTGGTAGATATTTACCTTGCTGCTTTAAAAATTTAGCATTTTGGTTAATTGTAACAGAATGGTGCTTTTTGTAACTCATTGATGTTTAATATTACCAAATAGTTTTAGAGGTAAAATTTATTGTTTTTACTATTTTTTACATAAAACTAGCAAATATGCTCATATTTTCACTTCCAAGTGCCTGTACTACTTTAATATCATTAATAATGTTACAGTGTTAAATTATTCTGTTTATTTCCTTTATTTTCAGGTTATACATCGGTGTGAAGGGTTTTTTTTAGATTAATATTCTGATATCAGCCAAGTGACTGAAGGGGATAGGCATAAACCGACGAGTCCTGATCATTATAATTGATTGATATTACAATATTTTATTGTTACTTTAAGAGTGTGAAATGATTTGTTACATAGTTGCAATGTCATTTTAAGACTAGTTGAAAGTAATTAGAAGGCTAGTATATCATTCTTTCCGATATTGGCTGAGTCGTCTTTAGCTTTATCAAAGTTACACAAATTAAATAAAGATAAAAATAAAAAATGCAGTTAACTATCTGCAGACTTTTATTTCATTAATATAAATTGAAGCGAGAATGTTTATGAATACAAAATATCCTGTCGCTTGTGCAGTTGGACAAAAAATTAAAGCACTAAGAAAAGCTCAAGGTTATACGGTTTTTCAGTTAGCAAAAGAGATAGATATCAGTGAGCAGCAATTATTTCGTTACGAGCGTGGCGTTAATCGTATTGACATAGATTGTCTTGTTCGCGTACTAAAAATATTAGACGTCAATATGGGTGAATTCTTTAGTGAAATACTACAAGATGACGAACATATAGATGAGAGAAGGGACACAAAAGGATTTGATGATTCAATCTATACTCTTGTATGATACAAATAATTATTTTGTCTCAAAATGAAACTTAATTTAATTTTTATTCTTAATTGTTTCAATTAAGAACATAAATTAATGCACTGATGTGCGTATTTCAAAAAGAGTATAATTATATTATTTATCTCTCATATCGAATGATATTAAAAATAAAAGCCCGAGTTGGGCTTTTATTTTATTATTATATAAATACGGGACTAAACTATTTAACTTAATAATAGATAAATAATAAATAACACTGATTCATAGATAATGCTGGATGAGTTAATTACTAACTGACCGGTAATATATACTTGCTTCCAGTGTTATCTGTATTATCTATAGTTAATGATATCGTGCTTTTTTAGCTAAATAATCACCAATAAATTGCATACTTTGTACAATGATTATCAATGTAACAACCGTTATGGCCATTGCTACATTATCAAATCTTTGATAACCATAATTTAGCGCTAAGTCACCCACACCACCGCCACCGACGGCCCCTGCCATTGCAGTTGCTCCAACTAAAGTAATGCTTGCAGCTGTTAGACTAAGGATCAGTGATGATTTTGCTTCAGGTAAAATAAAATGCCAAACAATTTGCCAATTAGTTGCTCCCATAGAGTCTGCTGCTTCAATAATTCCTGAATGTACACTTAGCAATGAATTTTCGACTAAGCGAGCGGTATAGGGGGCGATAAAAATGACTAAAGGTACTATTGCTGCTGTTGTCCCTATTGATGTGCCTACCATAAAACGCGTTAATGGGATCATTGCGACCAATAAAATAATAAAAGGTAATGAGCGAATGACATTGATAATTGGGTTTACAATCCGATAAATGGATTTATTTTCCCAAATACCTCCAGGCCGAGTCACTACGAGCAATATTCCTAACAAAATACCGAATACGGCTCCTAAAATGAGGGCAACACTGACCATAGTAAATGTTTCGGACATGGCGAGTAGAAACTGTTTACTTGTTAAAGCTGTTTCGAATAATGGTGTCATAATGCCCCCTTATTGACTGCGACCCCTCGATGACGAAGAAACAAAATTGCGTCATTGATTTTTTCTTTGTCACCAATAATTTGTACAAACATACTCCCTAGTACTACACCGCTGATTTCTTTCATGTTGGCAAACAGGATATTGATTTTGACGATATTTTTCAGTATCAACTCATTCACAACAGGCTCTTGAGCGGAAGCCCCTAAAAACTCTAATCGGTAGACATCTTGTTGATGTTCTAAATTATGGAGAACACGTTCGGGGATCTCCTGATTCAAAACGGTTCCAACAAATTTTTGTGTTGTCAGATGTTGTGGGTTTGCAAAAATATCGAGCACTGTACCTTCTTCGACAATTTTGCCTGATTCCATAACCGCAACGCGGTTACAAACTTGTTCGATAACCTCCATTTCATGGGTGACAAGCAAAATTGTAATATTTTGCTCTTGGTTAATTTTCTTTAGTAATTGAAGAATTGAACGGGTTGTTTGTGGGTCGAGTGCTGAGGTCGCTTCATCACATAATAAGATTTGTGGGTTATTGATGAGTGCTCGGGCAATACCAACGCGTTGTTTTTGCCCGCCAGATAACTGCCCCGGGTATTGGTTTTTCTTATCGCTAAGCTCTACAAATTCAAGAATATTATCAATTCGACGATTGATTTCTTGTTTATCGACGCCTGAGAGTAACAGAGGCATAGCAATATTTTGTGCGACAGTTTTAGTTTCTAATAAATTGAAATGCTGAAAAATCATACCAATACTTTTTTTATGCGCACGTATCTCAGCAGGGGTATGGTGCGCAATATTTTGCTCATTAATAATGATGGCGCCATTAGTAGGTTTTTCTAATTGATTAACTAAGCGGATAAGGGAGCTTTTACCTGCGCCGCTATAACCAATAAAACCAAAGATGTCCCCTTGATTGATATGCAAATTAATACCTTGCAATGCAACTAAAGATTGCCCATCTTTTTCATATATCTTCTGTACATCTTGAAAGGTAATCATAATTTACTCTACATTATCAGTTAGTTGTATACGCTCTGATTGAGGAGAGGCAGCTCGCCATTCATCACCTAATAATTCAGCCTCTTGGCTCATTTTGACTAATTCAAGATGTTGTTCGCGATGCGCAAGATATAATTTTGCGGCAATATGCCCAGCCAATCGCTCAGCGCCGACATTAGTACCAGGAATTAAACCAATAACAGGTCCCATACTGAGTGACGCTGATAAATTAAAGCAATATAACTGATTGATTTTATGGTTATCATTACTATTTTTAGCGACTAATTCAAAGTGATTGCCTAAATAAGGGTGTGATGCTAACTCTGAATTTTGCTCATTAGCAGGGGGAATGAAAACATCTCCCCATGTTTTAATCAGAGGAGTGAGTCGGTTGAAAGCGCTATTTTTAGACCAATTTATACGATAGCCAGTTGCTAAAATTAGATAATCTACGGTGTATTTGCCACTCGTTGTGGTGATATCTAACTTTTTATTATTCAACTCAACAAAGTTAACTTCAGTATTAAAGTTGAAATAAGCATTTTTATGGCGAGATACGCGTAGTGTACTACCATGTGGAGCGGGCGTTTTTGCTTTAGCGACATAGTCAGCATAGTGCCATTTTTGTGCATCGGTAAAATAGCTATAGGCGTTAGTAAAACCTGGACTACCAGCTACTTTACCTCGGTTTACGCGTGGCATATCACTTGCTCGAATTAAAATCTCGACCGAGTTAGCGCCATTTTCCAATGCGGTCGCAGAGCTGTCCATTGCGCCTGCGCTATAGCCGACAACACCAATATCTAGCCCCTTAAAACGGCGATAATCGGAGCCTGCGTATGAATGCTCCCAATAAGCGGTAGGAATATTATCCATAAAACTGGGGATATTAGCTTCGCTAAATGATTCCATTCCTGTCGCCAAGATGACATGTAACGCTTGATAAGTGACTTTGCCCTCAGGCGTATCAAATATTAATTCGCGGTAATCATTAGTTGGTAAAATATCAATTAATTGATACTGATTTAGGACATAAGGTTCTGTCATGGTTCTAAACCATTGTAGATATTCCCCCCATTGTAAACGAGGGATCTTATCGAGTTCTTCCCATTTTTGGACACCGAATTGCGCTTTAAACCAAGCTTGAAAGGTTAAAGATGGAGAAGCTAAGGCTGGGCCAACAACATGTTTTGGAGAGCGTAGTGTTTCCATCAACGCAGGTGTTTGCCATGGGCCTTCTTTTCTAATGGGAGCCTGATCAAAAACGATAGCTTCAATACCCTGTAACTTAAGTGCAAACGCCGCGGTAATCCCTGACATACCAGCACCAATAATAGCCACATCAACTTGTGTTTTATGTTTATTATTTCCTGATAACGACCAGGAGCTAATAGGTAAATTTAGATATTGCAGATCTTGTTTTACTTGTGCCTCTAATGCATCTAAGCCGATAGGTAATGCCATTTAATTACTCCTTACCTTCTGTAATTTCAAATGGTTCACCTAAGGACAGCATGAGACGGTTTGCCCACGAAAAGAAAGCACTAGATTGAATCAGATCAAGCAATTCAAGTTCGGATAAACCGAGTTTTCGTAGGGTTTCAATTTGCTGCGTATCTGCTTGAATTGGTGTTGCAGACAAAGATGCGGCTAAATCCGTGATCGCGGTTAATCTTTCATCAAAACCTTCGGCAAGTATTGAGCCTGGCGCTGTCGATAATAGTTTTTCAACGTCGGGACGGCGTGCCTTAGCATATTGGCTTGCTTTTCGTGCATGAACGGAAGCACAGTAAATGCAGCCATTGACTTTACTCACAACAGCGGCAGCAAATTCCCGCTCCCAACGAGGAAGGCCATCCGTTGTGTAAAATACTCCGCGGTCAACTAATGTGCGTAATTCTAAAATTTTGCTTTGGTGAGCAAGTAGTAAAAAATATTCTGAATTTAATTGGCCGAATTTTTTCATGGTTTGTGCTTCTTCGGCGGATAAAGAGTCTGGCAGCCTTGCCGATAGCCATGGTTCCCAACCTAAATTGTCTTGAGTAAAAGCTGTTGGTGATGGCCGGCCTTGCTGAGTTATTGGTTGTTGATTCCATTTACCAGCCACAACTTTATTTGGGTGAGTTGTACTATCGCTATTACCAGAAAGTAACAATATGCCCTCAATGAGGCGGGCTTGGTAAGTGACATAAGTCACTAACTGCGCCAGTAAAATAATGTCATGCTCGCCCCAACCATGTTCAATTAATGGTTCAATTAAATGGTAATTTGTCTCTTTAGGTGATTGAGTTAATATTTGTAGATATTCTTTAGCGGCCTGAAAAGGGAGGGAATGAGTTATTTCTGGCACAGACCCAGCTAACTTAAAATAGAATTTCGCAAGGCGTGGGCTGCCCGTTAGTTCAGCGACTTGATAAGCAAAATAATATTTCACATCATTTGAAAGCAAAGTAGATGGCACAGAAAAAATAGCATTGAAACAAGCTTGAGTATTATCTGTTGCTGCTGCGCGCTCTTCGCGAATTTTAGCTAAATTGGAGTCTGGTGTTAAATCAGTCAGGTAATTAATTAAATCATCATTGAAAACAGTCATAAAGTAACTCACTTTTTTTAAACGTTTTTTTATCTCCTTTATTACATATCAAGCTCATCATTAACCGAACGATCTATTTGTTATATCCTTATAGCTAAAAAGAATTAAAATAGATTGTTATATTACTTTTGTATTAAGGTATAACGATATGATCTAAGTAGAACTTACAAATTATGATTATACTGCCCAAAATATCTTTACAGGGTTGTTATCTATGTTAAAACAAAAAATAATAAATTTATCGTTAATGGCTACAGCGGTAATCGTACTTGCTGGGTGTGGCGATAATAATGAAAAAAATAATCCAAATAAAAAACACATTACGATAGGCTTTGGCGTGGGAAATTATATTGACCAAGTTGAGAAAGGTATTGTCCCTATTCTAGAAAAGAAAGGCTATACCGTTAATTTGCGTCAGTTTTCACAAAATAGGCAAATAAACCCTGCTTTTGAAGAGGGATCAATAGATGCATCTGTTAACCAAAGTCGCGCTTATATGGATGCTTATAATAAAAAAAATAATATTAATATGGTAGCGCTGACCGACTCTCCTAGTGCACCACAAAGTTTGCGGTCAAATAAACATAAATCACTCGATGAAGTCAGAGATGGCATGATTGTTGCGTTATCGAACGACCCTGTTAATGCAGAACGAGGGGCTAGGATTTTAGAGCAACTGGGCTGGGTTAAAATTAAACCTGATGTTAGTACGTTAAGTTTTAGTGTGAATGATATTTCACCAGCGAAATATCAGCTTGATATTAGAGAAACAGATGCAGCACAAGGTTTACGTTTATTAGATGATGTTGATTTTGTTGTGGTAAATGGAAATTATGTTGCGAGTGCAGGGCAGAGAATAGCGGATGGATTGGTGGTAGAAGATTCACCTTTGGAACACCGTGTTATTGTTACTGTGATGCAGGAAAACCTTGATTCTCAATGGGCTAAAGATTTAAAAGATGCTTTTGAATCAAAAGAATATGCAGATTATATTCGCTCACAGCGTATTTATGATGGTTTTATTGAACCAGAAAGCTGGAGTAAGTATCCAAAATAAAAACCTAGTCTATTTTATTTATTGTTCAACATCTTTTAGCCACTTATTAGTGGCTTTTTTATATTATTTTACTGATTTAGTATGAAAATTATTCGTGTTGAATTGCTAGACAACGTTATGTTTTTTAGATATTTAATAGGAAACAAAAGTACGATAAGAACCGCGTAGAGTAAACTCAGTTTAAAAAGTTAATCAGGCAGGGGAACATATGAATAATGAATTAATAAATGCATTTAATGTGATAAAGGCAAAAAAATGGGTTGATTTGACTCATAGCTTTGATAAGGATTCACCCCATTTTTTTATGTTTGATTCAGCTGAATTTAAAACATTATTTGGCTACCCTGAGGGTTTTTTTGCACAGCAATTTACTTTCCCTGGGCAATATGGAACACATATTGATGCTCCATGTCACTTTGTAGAAGGAAAGCGCTACTTACACGAATTAGAATTGAAAGAGCTTGTTTTACCTTTAATCGTAATTGATCAGTCACAAAGAGCAAAGAAAGACCCAAATTTTGCATTTAATCTTGATGATGTTTTAGCGTTTGAACAACAACACGGTCAAATTGAGTCAGGCAGCTTTGTTGCATTACGTACAGATTGGAGCAAACGATGGCCCTCGCAAGAACTTATGGATAACAAAGACGAAGAAGGTAATAACCAAATACCTGGCTGGGGAATGGATGCACTTAAGTTTTTATTTGAAGTGAGAGGCATTAAAGCGATTGGTCATGAAACCTTTGACACTGACGCAGCGAAAGATTTTCGGAAAAATAATGCATTATTGGGGGAATATTACGTATTAGAACAGGATACTTACCAAGTTGAGTTACTGGCTAACCTAGACCAAGTGCCTACTCGGGGCGCTGTTATTTTTAATATCGTAGCTAAACCAAACAATGCAAGCGGTTTTCCGGTACGCTCTTTTGCAATTCTACCCTAGAATATGTTGATAACATTCCCCATCTATAGCCATTTAGTTTGATGGGGAGCGTTAAATGGCAAATAGTTATAAAATAATTAAAAAACCTATACTTTAAACTCGGAGAGTTTCCTAAAACCGATGACAATATAAATAAAAAATTATTGTTAAAGTCATTGCATTTATATTTTAATTAATTTTAGAAATATTTTTCCACGGAAACCCCTTGTAGTAAATCAAAATAGTGTCTTAATAATAAAGTGAGTTAAATACCATTTTTGATAATCGCAATAATATTTGACGGGTTTTATAGAGAGGGGTAGTAAGGATTAGGGGACTTTAACCAGTAAGTAATAATAAAATGATTGATATCGTGAATTTATGATACTCACGATATGTGTTAAGCTAAGCTTGCAGCCTAAAACTATTACGACGCAGAAAATAATTAATTTAAGTACGCCGTAATATGATGATCTTATTTAAATAGCGCCATATCTAAAAATTTGAAAGCATCATCTACATTAAGGTATTTCTCAATTGTAATGTAGCTGCCAGTTGGTTGCCAATATAAATTAGAGACTCCAGGGTCTACCTCATTATTTGCTATTTTATAACGAATAAATTTTATTTGAGTATTATCACTTAAATCTCCACTGTTGTTATTATCTATAAATTTTGTTCCTTTAACCATATAATAATGGTTTTTATACTGATGTAATTCAAAATCAGAGATTTTAACCATAGATGCAGATAGGCTAAAATCGCTCCAAATAAACCCATTATCATCTGGAGTGGGAATGATTGACCATTTTTTGTTATCTTTCATAAAAATAGTCGCAGTGCGATTAGGGTGTGATGTATTATTGTCAAAGCTAGCTAAAAAAATGATGTCAGTAATACCATTATTATTAAGGTCTATATTATTTTGCCCATCTTTTAACATGACTAATGTGCTACTGTTGCTCATAAAGCTAGCTAATAATAATAAATAGATGAGTTTCTTAAGTTTCATTTGGTCGCACTCCGAACTAGTCTAAAACCAATGTCGGGCATAACAAAACCCGCGCTGTGAATATCACAACTTGATAAGCCTGCTGGTTGTAAATAGCTTCCACCACAGAAATAATACATTTCTGTGCCTAACACGGTTTCGCTATCATAGACCCATTCATATACGTTACCACTCATATCATAAATTCCTAGAGCATTCGCTTTTAATTTACCAACAGGACTGGTGCCGAATAGCTCTGTATTAGGTTCGGGAAACCAGGCAACTTCCTTTGCATTATTACTTCCGGAATAATAATGCCCATATGTACCATCAATTAGGCCATTATTTCCTCCTCTCGCTGCGACCATCCACTCTGCAATTGTTGGTAATCTATAACCATTGGCATTATTATTTATTGAAAAACTATATTGTGAGCTATCTCGCAAAATAGAATTATCTGCAATTATATAGGCAGGTTCTAGCCCCATTTTTTCACTCAATGCATTAGCAAACACAATCGCATCAGACCATTCAATATTAGTAATTGGATGGTCTTTATTATTTAAGTCAGATGTACGGCAGTCATCATAAAAGGAACCATTACAACCCTCATTTATCTTATAACCTTGTCCGTGTGCCCAATTAATAATCTCATCGTAAAGTTTGTAGGTTACTTCAGTATTCATAATAAAATAGCCATTAAGCTTGACATTTGAATTTGATTTATAATCATGATCACCAAAAACAGCACCTACGTAATAATCCCCTTGGTCAATATATACTTCTTGGAATAAAGAGGAGGATGCATGGGTACTCCAGATTGGTAAGATAAATAGAATTAGTGAAGCCAAGTATTTCATACTGTATTAAAATCCTATATGTTTAATTTAAGGGGCACTCTATTGAGAGATATTTAAACTAAAAAGTGAATACTTTTACGAAATTAGCTATTTTTGAAAACTTTAGAATAGTATGAGTAGATCTAATAAAATAGATCTAATTGATAAGGCTCACCTATAACTTTTATTGAACCTGCTGGGGTAGTCATAAAGTCTGCTTGATAACGTGCGTTATTAACCCCGGTAACAAGGTTGTCTAAATCTGTATGTGCCACTCTGATAGATTTATGTTTAGCCCATAGAGGAAGTTTGTCTATATAATAGTAAAAAATGACAGAAGTGTTACCGTTACCATCATCAATGATATTCTCAATTTTGTTAATGCGTACACGACCATAGCAGAAATCTCCATGCTTATTAAATTCAGTTTGTCCTTTCGTGGTTAGCTGCCAAATTTTTTGATTTGATATCCATTGCGATTTAGCTAGGCCTGCATCAACGAGTGCTTCCATTTGCGCATTTACCCACATCGACCCTCCTTTATTCATAGATACTGGCCATTGAGTTTCCCCTAAACATAAAGGTGGTTGCTTATCTAAAGCTTGCTGAATTAACATCATATATTTATCTGTGCTAGCAGCTTGGCTGAAGGTTGAAAAAATTAGACAACAGGCAAGCAAAAAATATTTCATGTTTAAATTCCTATCTTTAAAGTTTAATAAAAAATACTTAATAGCAAGCGCGGTTAAATCTGAATATCACCTTTTGCAAAGGAGCAACAAGTTAAAATAAAGCCGTTGGCAATATCTTCTTTGGATATACCACCAGAATGATCAAGCTTTACTTCACCTGAAATTAATTTAACTTTACATTTACCACAATGCCCAGCAGCACAATGATATTTTATTTTCACTCCATTTTTATAAGCACATTCTAGAATGGTTTCATTAGGCATAATAGTAAAGTTATTATTACCAATAATTAAGTGATAAGGTGCTTTACTCATGGTTTTTACCTACAATTCTGGATATTATTTCTTTTCGAATAAGTTTATTTTCATGACGAAAAGTCGTTATAGACACGGCATTTTCTTCTATTCGTCTAAGTAAGTAAGGTAAAGATTTTTCAAATGGCCCATATGGCAAATACTTACATACTCTAGCGCCATGTTTAACGGCATTGAGTGAAATGTGATCGCCTACGCCATACAATTGCCCTAACCAGTAATGGTGGTTTGTTAGCCGCGTATTCTCTAATATTTTGGAGATACTTGCTTTGTTATGGGTTGCAAAGAAGGGGGTGAAATTTTCAATATTAATCGCAATAAACTCAATGATAGCATTGTAGTTGTCGTCTGTAGCCGGTTTTGAGGTGAAGAAATGGTTGCTTGCAGAATCGTTTCGTTGGAGTTCTTCTTCTAAATAGGCGCCACGGACTAATTTTATACCTATTTTTATGTTGTGTTTTATTGCCAACTTATTCATTAGTTGGATGAACTCATAAGATGATTTTTTATAGCATTGTAATGTTAGTGTAATAACAGCTTTTTCCTTATTGTATTTGAGCATATTTTCTATAGCGATTTTATCGATAATAGGTTGGAACCATGATTGCTCAGCATCAATCATGACACATACTGACATTTGTTTTGCATAAGCAAAAATTTGGTTGTATCTGCTGAGTACTTTTTCCCAAGCAGGTTGATATATTAGAAAATCATGGTCGTTTTTAATTTTAGCCTGATATACGGTGATTGACCCCAGCGATGATGGTTTTACTACAACGTAGGGCATATGGTTTGTACTACTGGCGAGTTCGATTAACCTAAGTGTAGAATTGACGGCCTCATCAAAAAATGAAGCATCCTCTTCACCTTCGACAGCATAGTCTAGGACACTTGATATATTGTTTTTTGCTAACATACCAGTGACATCCTTGGCTTGCTCGAGTGTTTCACCACAAAAATAGATCCCATTTAATTTATTGGTAATTATTTTTATATTTCTTTTGACCATTAGCTTTAGTATATAGATAGAAAGGCGTTTAGTTATTTTGTAGGTTAAAAGTAGTGTTACTATATATTTTATGCAAAGTGTCGTAGTGGTATAGCGAAAATAAATTGATAATGTCTTTGAGTTCATTTCATTAATTTCCATATTGGCTAGCCAGTTATTCACCTAGCTAGCGTTTAAATAAACTTAAAGATCTGCCGTTTGTCCACGGTAGAGGCGGCGAATAATTTTATCGTCATTAAATTCTTCACGTTCATGAATAACTCTTCGGTTATCCATAATGAGCAAATCACCATTTTCCCAATAGTGCTTGTAGTAGTAACGTGGTAACTTCATAAATGCGCTTAACTCAGTAAAAAACCTTTGAGTTTCATCCTTAGTAAACCCAACGATTCGGGGTTCCCAGCTAGCGGGTTGGTCGGTATCAAATGGGAAGTAAATTAGCATTTTTCTCACCCATCCCAAATCGGTAAAGACAGGGACTTTAAACCATCCCGCAGGTGAAACATCAACATAGTAGCCATGTTCCAATACTCTGACTTCGAAAGTTTCATTTTCGAGTACTTGACGTAAATGGTTCGGCATTTCATTGCAGGCAAGGACGTGATCACAAATTGTTGTTGAGCCACGAAACTTCATATTTTTAATTTCTACCGCATATAAGAATACTTGATCTACTTGTGAGAGTAACAAGCCTCCGTCAGCGTGGAAGGGTAACTGCCCACGACCGGTAACTATTTTTCCTTTTTCACCATCTAGTTTTAGGGTGTCGCGGTAGCCAAATCCGACATCTATTTTTTCATCTGCATACTCAACAATCGTGCCATATTTGCCGTATATATCACGAAATTCATTAGCATCGATATTCAGTTTATTTACAATTAAGAAGCCTTGGCGCATTAACAGATGTTTAATACTGTTGGTATCCGAATTAATAAAATGACTTGCCGACATTTTTGCACCGAAGCCAGTTGGCATAGCAGGTAACCATTGCAGATTATTATTCATAAAATCCCTTATAAATTAATAGTTTTTACCGAGTATTTTTTGGAAATGTTCTTGAGCATCTTTCGCAGCGAAGGCGTTTTTATGTACTAACTTAGATTGCTCTCTGGTTTTTTCTAATACTTTAATAAAGCTCTTATTCATCAATTTCTTAGTATTACCGAAAGCTGCTGATGGGTATTTCGATAATGCATTAGCCTGCAATAAGGCAGTTTTTAAAAGATGCGAGCTTGGTGTTACTTGATTGGCAATGTGATATTGATGACATTGGGTCGCGGAAAGTTTTTCGCATTCAAAAACAATTTTTTTCATCAAAGAGTGACCATGTGTAAACTCAAGTATTGCTGCACCAACAGAACAGCCAATACCATGTTTTAACTCCGGCATGATAAATTGCGCTTGGTCAGACATAACACGATAGTCAAACATCATTGCGAACTGGAACCCCATACCGATGGCATAACCATCAATAGCTGCAATTGTTGGTTTGCTAACATTTAAAACAGCTTGATACAGATCGATTACGCGGTCTATCCAGCGTTCGACTTCAACTCCTCCAGAAAGTGCTTTGACTTCATTGAAGTCACCTCCTGATGAGAAGGAGCGACCTACACCACCGTAGACGACAATAGATTTAATGCGGCTATCTTCTTCGGCTTTAACCAGCGCATGTTTAATTGCATTTTCTAGCTCTTCACTGAATGGATTATGTTTATTTGTATGATCCAATGTTAATAAACGAGTCGATTCAAAATCTTGCTCAATAATCATCTTTAAATCCTCTTCATTATTTCACGTAGTTTCGTTGGCGTGGCTTCATCAATGGTGAGTCTCCCAGTCAAAAACTCCTTATAAACCGCATAGCTAAATCGAGTTTTTGCTTGGTAGTTGGTGGCGCTGGTACCAATGATATTGGCAAAGGATTGGTTGACAGAGGAGCCCTCGTGAATACCTATTTTTTTACGCCAAACAATTTCTTTTGGAATAAGATGCAGATTATCGGTATATTCGCGGAGGATATTTTTAACCTCCTGATCTCTGATTTTAAAATCAGGGTTTAAATTTTTACATAGGGATATTAGGCCATTATTCCAAAATGGATGATATACGTTTAGCCCATAACTATTGGCTCCATGAGTAGAGAATTCCCCCGTCCATTTGGTTCTATAAACTTGTTCAGCAAGGATATTATTGGGGTTTTGATAATCTTTTAATGGGTTTAATATTCCCCCAAAAAGTAAATCGGAGCCATATCCAGTTAAGAGTGAGTTAACTTTACCTTGTGCCAATTTATAAACGTTAAATAACCCTGATTGGATTTCTGATGATAAACCATCAAAAATTTCATTATGATAAATAGCGTTAATTACACCATTAATTATCTCATCGTCACTCAATATTTTAACTTCATGTTCCGTTCCTAAGGCGTTAGAAACAATTTGAGCAAATTCAAACTCATTACTTAATTCGCTACCAATAGACCAAGTTTTTACTTTTTTAAAGTATTGGCAGGCTAAAGCAGTGACAAGACTAGAATCTAGCCCGCCAGATAGTGGAATACCAATAGATTCATTATTATCAACAAGTCTAGAGATGGAATACCTCATTTCCATATCAATTAAATGGTATAGAACATCTTTTTTCAGTGTTATGATATTTTTATTTGTGGGGGTAGCAAGTTGTCTACTTTCAATATAAGGGTAATTTTGTTCATCATGGGTGATTGTGTTTATCGTTCCTGGTTTTAACCGAATAACATTTCTAATTGGCGAGAATGTATCTGTTTTGAATGTATTTTCGATGATTTCATGTTCAGGAGAAAAATCAAAAATTTTTTCTCCTTCTAAGTTACCTACAATTTTTAAGCAATTAGTAATCCAAAATTGTTCAGCTTTTACTACATTAATAAGGTTTAAGCCGCGTGATTCGGTAATCACTTCAATCGTACCGTTATGATATTCGATAAATAAACAAAAATCTCCTTCAGCTAGATAAATAGCGGTATCCCCTAGCTTTTCTCTTAATAAGCAAAGTATTTCAATTTCGTTAAGTGCCCAAGTACTTCCTTCTATTTTACCGAGAATTGATTTTAGCACTGATATATTATAAATATTACCGAACAAATATGCAGTGTAATAAGCTGTCTCATATTGAATGATGGTAGTGTTATTTTTAGATATTAAAATGCCAGTTGATATATTTGTAATATGGAATTCATTACTTAAACGACTTAATTTATTTTCTGAACAGGTGCGGGTAAAACAAAACTCAGTGCTCAAAGTCTAATCCCTCATAATGTATTATTATCAGAAAAAACAAAATTGATATATTTTTGACCATATAAACCTGATTAATAAATGGCGTTAAGATTTTTAACAAACAAAAAATAAATTTGCAATGATAAATAGTGGTTTTATTAATTTAAGTTAGGGTTAACTCACATTTTTTTTACTTAATTTAATATTTTATATGTTTCATATATGTATTTTTTCGATAGAATTTTAAATAATTTGATAATTGAAATTTACGGGTTAAATAATGGAAATATATTTGTGGTAAGAGTTATTGTTAGAGTTTATGGTGAGATAATAAACTTTGATAGAAAATGAGTTTTAGTACCTATTAGCTCATTGCTAATTTTTAGCCTAAGGAATAAGGACAGTAGTTTGTAATTTTATTACAAACTGGAGAGTTATCAGATTGAAAAAATGATGGGTGTACCACAATTTAGTTATATTTAGTGATAGTGATCACTAATTTAAAATAAACACGCTTTCTTATTGCGTGATGTGAGTCACAAATTTCTAGTTTTTAGCGTTAAAAATAGCCAGTGTAATTAAGCTACATGTGATTTGCGTGATCAATATCACTATAAAGGTGGGGGAGGTGGGGGTATAAGCGTGATCGGGGTCACAGAGAGCCCGCGTGGTACGCATCTGATAAACGGCATGTTAGAGTGAAAGTGTTGAAAAAATCACTGACGTTATTTGGCGATAACGTTATGACCTTATCATTCTCGTACCACGGGGTTCTATCATGGTAACATCAAATATCAAATTAAAGGTACAGAATTTTGGGCGTTTCCTGAGTAATATGGTTATGCCTAATATTGGTGCTTTTATCGCTTGGGGTTTAATTACAGCGTTATTTATCCCTACAGGCTGGTGGCCTAATGAAACACTAGCTCAACTTGTTGGCCCAATGATCACTTATTTATTGCCACTTTTAATCGGTTATACCGGGGGGCGTTTAGTGGGTGGTGAGCGGGGTGGGATTGTCGGTGCAATCACTACCATGGGAGTGGTGGTTGGGGCGGATATGCCAATGTTCATGGGGGCAATGATTGCGGGGCCATTAGGTGGTTTCGCAATTAAGCGTTTTGACCGCTGGGTTGATGGAAAAGTCAAAACAGGTTTTGAAATGCTGGTGAATAACTTTTCCTCTGGCATCATCGGTATGTTGCTAGCTATATTAGCCTATCTTGCTATTGGCCCATTAGTGGCTGGCTTGTCTAAAATATTAGCTGCGGGTGTGAATGTAATGGTAGAAAACAATTTACTACCACTTACGTCAATATTTGTTGAGCCTGCAAAAATATTGTTTCTAAACAATGCAATCAACCATGGTATTTTCTCTCCGCTCGGTATCCAACAAGCGGCCGAAACGGGCTCATCGATTTTCTTTTTAATTGAAGCAAACCCAGGGCCCGGGCTAGGTGTTTTATTAGCTTACATGTTTTTTGGTAAGGGAAATGCCAAACAATCAGCACCTGGGGCAGCAATAATCCACTTTTTTGGTGGAATTCATGAGATCTACTTCCCATATGTATTAATGAATCCTCGGTTAATTCTTGCTGTTATTCTAGGTGGAATGACAGGGGTATTTGTTATGAACCTTTTTAATGCTGGTTTAGTTTCTCCTGCTTCACCAGGGTCTATATTTGCAGTTCTACTGATGACACCGAAATCATCATTAGTTGGGGTTATTCTATCGGTTACAAGTGCTACGGTAGTTTCTTTCCTAGTTTCAGCCATTTTATTGAAAAGAACCCGAGTTGGTGATGAAGATGAGCTTGATAACGCAACCAAAAAGATGCGTGATATGAAAACGCAATCAAAATCACCAGTAAAGGTTTCTAGTCACCAAAACGCACCACTTAATTTTATGGGAGTGCGTAATATCGTCGTAGCATGTGATGCAGGGATGGGGTCCAGTGCTATGGGAGCTGGTGTATTAGCTAAAAAAGTACAGGATGCAGGTTTATTGGATATCTCAGTCACGAATATGGCTATTAATGATTTACCCGATAATGTTGATATTGTTGTGACTCATAAAGACTTAACAGAAAGGGCTAAATTATTTGCACCCAATGCGATGCACATTTCTTTAACAAACTTTTTAGATAGCCAAACATATAATAATTTAGTCACGAATTTAATTGCTAAAAAAAATCCTAAGGCAGCCAATGATGGGCGTTTAATTAAACAGACTATTATGGCAGCAAATGATGAATCTTATGAAATTGCTGAACATGAAGATGCTTTATTTACTTTAAGTGCTAAACATATTCATTTAAACCTAACAGCAGAAAATAAAACGCAAGCCATTCGCTTTGCGGGGCAAAAGTTAGTTGAAGGTGGATATGTTGAGCCTGATTATATTGATGCCATGTTAGCAAGAGAGAAATTAACTTCAACGTACCTTGGTGAATCTATTGCGGTGCCACATGGCACTATAGAAGCTAAAGACCGTGTTTTAAAAACCGGTATTGTGATTTGCCAATACCCTGAAGGGGTGCAATTTGGTGAAGAACCTGATGAGGTTGCTCGTTTAGTCATTGGTATTGCCGCGCAAAATAATGAGCATATTGAAGTGATCACGCGAATCACTTCCGCACTTGATGAAGAGGGTGTTATTGAACGTTTATGTGAAACGCAAGATGTTCAAGAAGTGCTCGAAATTTTAGCATCTCAAAGTGCAGCGTAAGGGGGAATAGCAATGAAAGTCATTCATTTTGGAGCAGGAAATATAGGTCGTGGCTTTATTGGCAAACTACTAGCGGATGCGAATTCACAAGTGACTTTTACCGATGTTAACCAGCCGCTAATTGACCAATTAGCCCACAGACAATCTTATCAAGTTCATATTGTTGGGCAAGAAAATCGTATTGAAAAAGTTCAGCATGTCCATGCTGTTAATAGTAATGATCCAAAAACCATTGAATTTATTGCTATGGCTGACATGGTGACAACGGCAGTAGGCCCCCAAGTTCTTGAAAAAATAGCCTCGACATTAGCGAAAGGTATTATTTATCGTGAAGAATTAGGGAACACCCAACCACTCAACATTATTGCTTGTGAAAATATGGTTAGGGGAAGTAGTCAATTAAAACAGCATGTGTTGGCACAATTACCAGAGAAACTACACCAATGGGTTGAACGACATATTGGTTTTGTGGATTCAGCTGTTGACCGTATTGTGCCACCCATGGAGGCGGCTAATGATGACCCCCTTGATGTTACTGTTGAGTCTTTTAGTGAGTGGATTGTCGATCAAACTCAGTTTATTGGCGAGATCCCTACCATTAATGGAATGGAGCTAACTGATAATTTGATGGCGTTTATCGAACGTAAGTTATTTACATTAAATACAGGGCACGCCATTACCGCATATTTGGGGCAGTTATATGGTTGTCAAACAATTAGCGATGCGATTGCTGAACCAAAGATTTATACTGTGGTTAAATCTGCGATGGAAGAAAGTGGGCAAGTATTAATTCAACGTTATGGCTTTAATGAAGAAACCCATTGCCAATATATTGATAAAATATTAACTCGTTTCGCAAACCCTTATTTAAAAGATGATGTTAACCGTGTGGGGCGTCAACCAATACGTAAGCTGAGTCCAAATGATAGGCTAGTTAAGCCACTATTAGGTACACTTGAGTACCAATTACCTAATAAAAATCTGATTATAGGTATTGCTGCTGCATTACATTTTAGGTGTGATAGTGACCCGCAAGCGAATGAGATGGCAAAACGTATCAATGAAAACGGGGTTTACCAAGCAGTTATTGAATTTTGTGCATTAGCGCAATATCCACAGGTTGTTGAAAAAATTTGTTCTCAATACCAATTAATGATGTTGAGTAACCAGTAATATTACGGATAATAAATTAATTATTGAGGTTCGTTCACTTTATAGCTATCAGTAAATTAGTAACGAGCTGTATAGCTGTAAAGTGACAAAAAATTATTATGGAAAATAAACAAAACATTGAAAATCAAATTCTTGAGCGATTAAATGGGCGCCCTGAAGTACATCTTTTTTTTCAAGAGGTTGTTTCGTTAATTACACAAGCTATTGATAAATTAATGTTAAAAGTGTTTAGAAAGGATGATTATGCAGTAAAATATGCAGTTGAGCCTCTTTTAACAGGGAGTGGGCCATTAGGTGAACTATCTGTTCGTTTAAAGTTATTATTTGCTTTAGGCGCAATTACTCGAGAAACCTATGAGGATATTGAGTTATTTCTTGCTTTAAATCAGTCATTATTATCAAGTGATTTAAATTTAGATTATATTGATGATGAAATTTTAGGCAGTATTAAAATGCTTCATTGCATGGGGCCTTTACCTGAAATGATGCGCTTTGATCAACCAGAAGATATGGTTGATACACAGCTTATAGAATTACAAAAGCAACGTTTTCAGCAAATGATTAAATCATCACTTGTATTATCAGTGACGGCACTTATTACTCAAATAATAGAAACGGATGTATTTTAAGCTAATGAATCAATATCCGCATATTTATTTAGTTACTATGCTACATTTTATTATTTATCAATTGAAATTAATATGATTATATAATCCATTTTATTAAATGGTTATTAGGATGTATTAAATGAATATTGTTGTTACGCAGACGTCACTCCTGCAGATAAAGATGAACTTCTTAATGGTTTACGCAGCTTTAATGTCCAATTTTTAAACCCAGAACGTTTTAGTTCATTAGGCGTTTTTTTTAAAGATAATGATGGTGTAATGGTTGGCGGTTTGCTTGCTGAGGTTAAAGCTAACTGGCTTTGTATAGATTTTTTATGGGTTAGTGAAAAGGCAAGAAATGAAGGGTTAGGTCGAAAGTTGATGTGCGCTGCTGAGCAAGAGGCTGTAAAAGTAGGTTGTCTTCATGGTTTAGTTGATACATTCAGTTTCCAAGCCTTGCCATTTTACGAAAAACTTGGCTATGTAAAACAAATGTCACTCCCCGATTTCCCAGAAGCAGGTATGCAGAGGCATTATCTTACTAAAGCTAAATTGAGTAGTTAGTGCCCTTATAATGGCTATCTGATGTAACTATGCAAACTCACTTTACCCTTTCTATATTTCACTGAGGTTAGTGTTAACTTGCTGTAAATATAGATTTTTTATGGTTGCGGTAAGGAGGGATCTCTTGTTTATGGTGTCCCCTGCAGGAATCGAACCTGCAACTAGCCCTTAGGAGGGGCTCGTTATATCCATTTAACTAAGGGGACTTTCGACGTGTCACTGGATGAGTTTGGCATTTTACTGTTCACTTCTAATTGAATCAAGTCGTTACGTATAATAAATTGAATTAATTGCACACAATGGCGTTTTTGTACAATTTTCATGCTAAATTTTATCTGTTTATGATTACGGATTAGCCTTTTCTATATATCAGCATACAAGCAAAATTTCTTTCGATGCTTCTAATGAATTAATTGAATGTTTTTCAATAAAGATACAAGCTCTAATATCGTGGCTATGGTTAGTGTTCAACATAGATTGAATGTATTGTAGTTAGTTATAATCGCGGTCTTATAAATCAAGATGATATGGTTTAACTCAAATAGTTATTGTCTGAATAAAAAATGCACTAATCACTGTCCCATTGGTATAGTAATTGTCTTAGGTGCATTAATTATACTAATGAATATTGGTTTGGTTGGTCGTAAAAAGACGATTAAATATAATGGGGTCAGAAGCTAAATATTGAGTATGTTTTTTAACTTATAATGCGATTGATAGGCGTAATAAATCGTATTTCTATATATAATAATTTGATTACCCTATAAAATATAATAATGCTTATCTGTAGTTTGGACTAATTGTTCAATATTCTTATAATAACAAGATGATTAAATAAGGTATAATTTATATTTAAGTAATCAAATCACTCAAAAAGGTTAACAAAATCCCTTTTTTAGCCTTACTATAATCGTATTCATTATTACAGTGGAAAGTGCCGTAGCAGGACGGTGCAGGGAATGGAGAAGTGTTATGAAGTTTCGCATGACGGGCGTCTTTCTGGCTGGAGTGTTAATTGCAGGTTGTGCAAGTAACATTGATCCAGAAACTCATGAGCGTTCAGACCCATTAGAAGGTTTTAACCGAGCGATGTTTAATTTCAACTATAACGTCTTAGACCCTTATGTCTTAAGGCCGGTTGCTGTTGCTTGGAATGATTATGTACCAATGCCTGCTCGTAATGGATTAACTAACTTTTTTGTCAACCTTGAAGAACCCGCAAGTATGTTGAATAGTTTCTTGCGTGGTGAAGTCACCCAAGGTTTTAAACATTTTAACCGGTTTTTCCTTAACACCGTGTTTGGGATGGGGGGCTTAATTGACGTTGCGTCGATGGCTAACCCGCAATTAGCAAAAGAAGAGCCTAAACGCTTTGGTAATACATTAGGTTATTATGATGTAGGTTATGGGCCATATGTAGTTCTGCCTGGCTATGGTAGTGCTACACCGAGAGAACAAGGTGGTGACCTTGCTGATAGTTTATACCCAATGTTAAGTTATCTGACATTTTGGATGTCGGCGGGTAAGTGGGCACTTGAAGGTATTGAAACTCGAGCGAGATTGTTGGATTCTGATGGGCTGTTGAAAAATTCTTCAGACCCGTACTTGATGTTACGTGAAGCGTATTTCCAACGGAACGATTTCTTATCGAGTGGTGGGGCATTGAATGCGACAGAAAACCCAAATGCAGCCGCAATTGAGGACCAGCTCGATTCTATAGACTAATAGATTGATATGGTCATGGAAGGTTTATCACTCTCTTGTATCCGTTTGATACTAGAGAGTGATAAATAAAAAACTAATCATTGTCTTGCTTTCCTCGTTGAGAGACGGTGTCAATCAAGGCGATTACCCCTAATACACCAATAAAGCCTATAGTAAATAGTGTTCCCATAAAAACCCCCTACGTTTTTGTCATTGTTGCCTCTTTGTATTTTCACAGCTATTACTAGCGTTAAGATATAGCATTATTAATACAGTTTGATGAAACAGCTCATATTTTGTGTGTATGAGTAAGTATAAGATACATACTTAAGTTGTGCTTGCAAATAAGAACATTCAGAGAGTAACTGTTAATTTTATGATATATAAAGCGATTTATCTTAAACTTGTAAAGTTTTGAAAGCTAATTGTAGATGACGAAATGAATAGAATGAAACTAACCTATTTAACAATTAATTTACATGTAATGACAGCTGAGGTCAAGATGAAATTTTAATTAGGGAGTGAAGGTGTGGGAGGTAAGTGAGTATCAGGGATGTTTCCGCTGATACTCACTAAAATTAATAAATTAGAAAGCGTAGTTAAAGTTTACACCATATAACCAAGCGGAACCTTCAGATTTGAAGTTATAAACAGGGGAACCAGGTCGTTCCAGCAATTTTTCACTGATATTGACTTTCTTACCATGCATATAAGAAATCCCCACATCGACAGAGGCATTTTCATTGAATGCATAAGTTGTACCAGCACTTAACCAGTAGCGGTCTTGGTCTGGGATAGAAATTGAACGGTATTCTGAACGTACAGGTGTCTGGTCATAGGCGATACCGGTACGGAATGTCCAGTTATCATCATAGAAATAAGTAGTACCTAATGCTAAACGCCATGCATCTTTAAAATGCTCTGGTTTATGGAATAACTCTCTACCATCACTTTTTTGGTAGGCGGTTAATTCTTTAAATTCACTCCAGCCTGTATAAGCTACACTATAGTGTAGAGCCCATTTAGGTGCGACTTTGTGGTAACCTGAGAATTCCCAAACGTCAGGTAGATTAAGGTCTAATTTACCTTTAACTTTTTCGCCGCCCGTACCGTATAGGTCTGGTATTCCTTTAGGAATATCATTTGAGAATTTTCCATCTTCAAACTTAACTTTAACTTTAGAACGGTAGCTTAAACTTAAGCGGTTATCATCATTAATTTCGTATAAGATACCCGCATTCCAACCATAACCCCAATCATCACCTGTCAATTTTGCCATAGTGGTGCTGCCAGGAAAGGCCGGTAATTGCCCTTGACTAATAATTGGTGCTAGAGCACCTAAATCACCCGCATGCCGAGTGATTTCTGCATCAGCATAGACTGCATTAACACCTAAGCCAAAACTGAAATTATTATTAACACGGTATGCGCCACTTAAATTTAAGTTAACAGTTTTTAGATCTGTTTTACCGCCAATAGGGCCCGCAGCATAGTTTTTATTAAAATCAGTTGCTAAACCAAAGTTAGTGGTCATTGAAGTCCCAACTGCCCATTTATCATTAACTGGAAAAATAAAGTGAGCATTCGGTACAACAGCACTCGGTGCGATATCGTTTGCTGTCGTATTGCTACCCAATGGTGAGCCACCTTTACCTTTAATATCAACACTTGGGTCAATATATACAGCACCGACAGACAGAGAAGGGCGATCAAACAACATCATGGCTGCAGGGTTACGGCTTCCCTCACTTGCGTTGTCGCCCATTGCACCAGCCCCAGAAAACGCGCGCCCCAGTGCAGATGTGGAATATTCATTAAGCAAAAAACCAGCTGCACCTGCGTTGGAGGAGACGATTGCCACTGCTATTGCTAAAGCTGATCTAGAAAACAGGTTTTTCTGGCTCATGACCAAAACCCTCTTATGTTTTATTTGAATAAAGCGACTTCTATCGCAAGAAGCGCAGAATTGTAGGGTCCCTTGCCGCTATGACAAATCAGACCAGTTACTAGAGTATAGGTCTGACCACCTGATATGTTGCAAGCTTGTTTTGTGTTTATTTCGATTCCGTTTGCAAAAATGCGACACATTTAACAAAATGGCAACATAAAATGACCAATTAAGAGTAATAAACAAGCAAGCGCGGGGTAAGATCAAACTTATGTTTAATTTTTAGTGATATATTTTGATACACACTAGTTTTTAGCACTTTTTAAGCGTTATGATAGCAACTTAACAGTTTGTTTATTTGGAGAGTAAAATGACTGATGCGATTAACCGTTGTAGCGCGGATGAGACAGCAGCATGCTGTTGTGTGGATGTAGGAACAGTGTTAGATAACAAAGACTGTACCGCATCGTATCAGCATGTTTTCGCCACACAGGGAGAAGCGGAGTCCATGTTGAAAACACTCACAGACAAAGCAAAATCTGTTGAGTCAGACCCTTGTGTTATTACCCATTCTATCAATGCGGTAGAGGGTGGCGTTGAATTGAATGCTGAATTTACTTTTAGTTGCGAAGCAGAAAGTCTGATTTTTCAGTTAGGCCTTCGTTAATCAAACGTTTGAATCTATCCTAATTGACCTTTTATCACCAAGAATATAGCCTTTAGGCAAATTCAGTGTGGTAAAAGGTTTATCTTGTCTTTTTTTATCACATCTTTTCCATCCTATTTTTACTCTAAGTTGCGTGTTTGCTCGCATTTTTTATCAATAGCCATTGATAAATGTGAATATTATGTTAACAATCATTACAGGTCAGACCTCTTTGGGTCGGTAGTGAATAATCTAACTATATTTCATTTTGCTTTTAGCAGGAGCGACCATGAATCAACATTCCCACCATGGTGAAAAAACATATCCAACAAAAGAAAGGATCGCCATTGTGAGTGGTTTACGCTTACCATTTGCAAAGCAGTCTACCGCATATCAAGGGATTGCAGCTGTTGACTTAGGCAAAGCGGTTGTTGCCGAGTTATTAGCGCGTAGTGACTTAGATAAAAACCTAATTGAACAACTTGTTTTTGGGCAAGTTGTTCAAATGCCAGAAGCCCCTAATATTGCGAGGGAAATAGTCCTTGGAACGGGAATGAGTGTCTCAACAGATGCTTATAGTGTATCTCGTGCCTGCGCAACAAGCTTTCAAGCGATCGTTAATGTAGCTCAAAGTATGATGGTAGGGGATATCTCTGTTGGGGTTGCTGGTGGTGCTGACTCATCCTCTGTTCTTCCTATCGGGGTATCGAAAAAATTAGCAGCGACCTTATTAGCATTAAGCAAAGCTAAATCTGTTGGGCAAAAACTGTCACTAATAGCAAAATTACGCTTAAAAGACCTACTGCCTGTTGCGCCGGGGGTTGCAGAGTACTCCACAGGGCTTCGCATGGGGGATACTGCTGAACAAATGGCTAAAAGCTATCATATCAGTCGGGAACAACAGGATGAACTCGCGCATCGTTCGCATTTATTAGCGGCAAAAGCATGGGAAAATGGTGCTTTAAATGATGAGGTTATGACGGCATATATGCCGCCTTTTAAACAAGCCTACTCACAAGATAATAATGTTCGCGCTAATTCAGTTCTATCATCATACGCTAAGCTAAAACCTGCGTTTGACCGTAAGCATGGCAGTGTCACTGCGGCTAATAGTACACCACTGACTGATGGTGCAGCAGCAGTATTAATGATGACAGAGTCACGAGCAAAAGCACTAGGTTACATCCCTTTAGGTTACATTCGCAGTTATGCCTTTGCTGCAATTGATGTATGGGAAGACATGCTATTAGGCCCATCTTATGCCACACCCATTGCATTGAAACGGGCAGGGCTGTCTTTACAAGATTTATCTTTGATTGATATGCATGAAGCTTTTGCTGCACAAACGCTGGCGAATATACAAATGTTTGGTAGCCGTAAGTTTGCACAAGAAAAACTAGCAATGAGCAATGCAATTGGTGAAATTGATATGGATAAATTTAATGTGTTGGGCGGCTCTATTGCTTATGGGCATCCTTTTGCGGCAACAGGGGCGCGGATGGTTACGCAAACTTTAAATGAGCTGCGTAGACGGGGTGGTGGTTTTGGGTTGACCACTGCATGTGCGGCTGGTGGTTTAGGTACTGCAATGATCTTAGAGGTGGAATAATGACACAAAATTCTACTACTGAATTGGCGATAGGGGCTATTCAACCCGCGTTTAAATTAGAAATTTACAATGAAAATGTTGGGGTTATTTTCATTGATGTGCCTGAAGAAAAGGTCAATACATTAAAAGCTGAATTTGCTGAACAATTCCTTGCCATTTTACAAAAAGCACAATCCACTTCGGGGTTAAAAGGTTTAGTCATTACCTCAGGGAAAAAAGACAATTTTATTGCTGGTGCGGACATCAGCATGATTGCGAATTGTGAAACTAAAGCGCAAGCAAGCGAGTTGTCAAAGGAAGGCCATACATTATTTGATAAAATTGATAATTACCCTTTACCTATTATTGCCGCTATTCATGGTGCATGTTTAGGTGGTGGGTTAGAGCTTGCATTGGCTTGCCATGCTAGGGTTTGTTCGAATGATAGTAAAACCAAGCTAGGGGTGCCTGAAGTACAATTAGGGCTATTGCCTGGCTCAGGTGGAACCCAACGATTACCTCGGTTAATCGGTATCCCACATGCTTTGGATTTAATGCTAACAGGTCGGCAATTAGGTGCAAAACAAGCACTAAAAATGGGGTTAGTGGATGACGTTGTGCCGCAATCCATATTGTTAGATGTCGCGGTTAACATGGTTAAAAAAGGGGGCATTAAACGTCCTGCTATTCATTGGCAACAACGGTTATTAAGCAGCCGATTACTGCGTAATAAAGTGTTTCAAAATGCCAAGCAAAAAGTATTAAGTAAAACAAAAGGCCATTATCCTGCACCTGAAAAAATAATTCATGTTGTGAAAACAGGGATGAATAAAGGCTTGAAAGCTGGGTATGCAGAAGAGGCGAAAGCTTTCGGCGAACTGGTGATGACACCAGAGTCGGCTGCATTGCGTAGTTTATTTTTTGCCGTCACTTCATTGAAAAATGAATCCGGTGCACAAGCCAACCCATTGCCAATTAATAAAGTGGGGGTATTGGGTGGTGGCCTCATGGGGGGAGGGATAGCTTACGTTAGTGCATTTCAGGGGAAATTACCTGTCCGTATTAAAGATATTTCAGAGAAAGGTGTTGCCCAAGCACTACGTTATAGCTGGGATCTACTCACTCAGAGGGTAGTTAAGCGGCGGTTATTAGCACGAGAACGAGCGGCTGTAATGGCTAAAATATCAGGGACGTTAAGTTATCAAGGGCTTGAAAACTCAGATATCATTATTGAAGCTGTTTTCGAAGATTTAGCATTAAAGCGAAAAATGGTTACTGATGTTGAAAAAATGTCGGCCAAACAAACAATTTTTGCATCTAATACATCATCATTACCTATTCATCAAATTGCGGCTAATGCAGCACACCCTGAAAAGGTTATTGGTTTACATTATTTTAGCCCAGTCGATAAAATGCCGCTGGTGGAAGTGATCCCTCACCAGCAGACGGATGAAACAACCATAGAGACAGTGGTTGCCTTTGCGAAACGCCAAGGTAAAACGGCGATTGTTGTCGGGGACGATGCCGGTTTTTATGTGAACCGGATTTTAGCGCCTTATTTATGTGAGGCAGCTCAATGTCTTGTTGAAGGTGAGTCTATTGAACAAATCGACCGCGCTTTGGTTGAGTTCGGTTTCCCTTTGGGGCCTTTTAATTTGCTGGATGAGGTCGGTATTGATGTCGGAACCAAAATTTTACCTATTTTAGTCGAGCGCTTTGGTGAGCGTTTTAATGCACCTGATTTACTTGATAAAGTTGTCAAAGACGGGCGTAAAGGTAAGAAAAACAGCAAAGGGTTTTATGAATACGGTCATTCTTCAAGCAAACTGTTGTTTTGGAAAAAAAACAGCAAACGGCAAGTGGATAAAACCATTTATTCACTAATAGGGGTAACGCCAAACAGCCGATTGAGTAAAGCGGATATTGCACAGCGTTGTGTTATGATGATGCTCAATGAGGCGGCCCGTTGCTTAGATGAAAATATCATTCGAAATGCACGTGACGGTGATGTAGGGGCTGTATTTGGTATTGGTTTCCCACCTTTTTTTGGTGGCCCATTTAGGTATATGGATAGCTTAGGTATCGCTAAAACGGTAGAAACATTACGTTCTCTCGCCGCGCGTCATGGTGAGAAGTTTCAACCTTGTGAGCTATTGTGTGAGATGGCTGAAAAAAAACATACTTTTTTCTCAGTTAACACTGACAAGTAGCTTCGCTTACATGATGGGATAACGATTACTGAATTATGGTTTTCCCCGTGGTGTAAAAATATTTTAAAAATTAATAAGATAATAATATAAACCTGATACTAATACGTTTTGCTTGGTGTCAGGTTTTTTATTATGCGTGTCATACCCTTTATTTTCCAATGGGCTTTATCGCAAAAGTTAGGCTAAAAGAGGCAAGTTTATTTTTGGGCATAAGGTGAGAGGTGTTAATTACCTAATGGGCGGTAGAGATAGTATAAGGTGATTTATAACCGATTGTTTTTAAGATATAACTTTTTTTTATGCATATTTTTCAGATAAAACATCAACAAAAATCTACCCAAATCATTTTCTTTGCTGGCCATTTCATGCAGAATCACACTTTACCCCAACTGATGGTTATTTTTACAACAATTACCTTAACAAAAAGAATAGTCACTTTAATTAAGTAGGCTACTCAGATGGTGGATTATGCAAGTTTATATTATGCGTCATGGCGATGCAGCGATACAGGCAGCAAGCGACGCTGCTCGCCCATTAACACAAAAGGGAAAAGATGAGTCAGTTTTAATGGCTCAGTGGTTACAAAATCAAGGGGTCAAAATTGATTGTGTATTGGTGAGCCCTTATTTAAGGGCTGAGCAAACACGTGAAGTGGTTAGCCAACATCTTAACATACCAAGCAAATTTGAAGTGTTAGAGCAATTGACACCAGGAGGGAATGCCGTTTTTGTTGCTGATCATATCCGTGACCTTGCGGTGATCGGTGCCAATGCTATATTAGTTGTTTCTCACTTGCCATTGGTGGGTTATTTGGTGTCTGAATTGTGCCCACACAAAGAACCACCAATGTTTACCACATCAACTATTGCTTGTATTGAAATTGATGTGGCACACCAGAAAAGCCACGTTGAATGGATGTTGAGCCCATCGCAATTATTATTTGCAAAGTAAAATATAATATGAGCGCTTAACGACGAGCGCTCTCCATCGTTTCTATAAGTAATAATAGAGCAGCATTTCCCCCCCATTCTTTAGGGGCTTGGTGAAAAGCAATAATATCAGGGTGCTGTGCAAGCCATAATGGTGTTTGTTGTTTTAAAACGTGTTTCCCATGACCATGCATGATACAAGCACAATAAACATTTTCACGTTTACAGGCGGCAATCAAAGCGCCAATTTCTTGTTTCGCTTCCATTTGTGTTAGGCCATGCAAGTCTAAAAATAATTCAGGGACGTAGTCACCACGCCGCAATTTTTTTAGTTCATAAGGGTTAGAATCTGGCCTTAAATAACGGGTTGGGCCTTCCTCTTGTAGCTGAGGCTGAAATTCATCCGAAAAATAAAATGAAGCATCAACTTGCTCTTGGATAACCTTCTTACTTGAGGGTTGGGTTACTTTTGCTCGAATAGGCGCGTGTAGGACTTGGTCCTGACGAATTTTTTTTGCGCCATTAATGGCTTCTTTAAAGAGACGAATATCTTCATCTTCAAGTCCAAATTTGTTTTTCATAATTTTAATAACATTTTGGCGATTAATCTTTCTGGTCGTTAGTGTAACCCATTTTTTCGGTCAATGGAGACAATTGCAAATTATTGGTGTTATGTAACAAATTTATAACCTTTTATCGAGTAAGCATTGACAACAGGGGGGTAGCTAGTCTAATTGTATATACATATCTATACTTTCATTAATGAAATGAATAAAACCGACGTTGGCAACAATAGGAAAAGCTAATGGTATTTAAAACTCTCCCGCAAGATATAGTTTGGCGTAATGGCCGCATTGCAACAATGAGTACAGGATCAGCAGCACCGTATGGGCTAGTCGAAAATCATGATTTAATTGTTCGTGATAAGCAAATTATTGCCATTGTCCCTACTAAAGATACTGAAATTAACGACTGCCAAATTATTGATGTTAAGGGTAGGTTAATTACCCCTGGTTTAATTGATTGCCACACTCATTTAGTTTTTGGTGGTGACCGTGCCGCGGAATGGGAACAAAGAATGAATGGCGTTTCCTATGAAACCATTAGTGCTCAAGGAGGTGGAATAAACTCCACTGTCCGTGAGACACGAAAAATGAGTGAGGACGCGTTGTTTTGCCGTGCTAAACCGAGGCTCGAAGCATTAATTCGCGAGGGTGTGACGGCAATTGAAATGAAGTCAGGCTATGGCCTTGATTATGAAAATGAAGAGAAACAATTAAAAGTTGCTAAGCGCTTAGCCGCGGAATATCCAATTTCAGTGAGTTCAACATTGTTATCTGCACATACTGTGCCTGAAGAATACAAAGGCCAGTCTGATCAATACATTGAATTAATTTGTCAAAAAATCATGCCCGAGCTGTGGAAAAAAGGTCTATTTGATGCCGTTGATGTATTCTGTGAAAGCGTTGGTTTTTCTCTTAAGCAAAGTGAAAAGTTATTTGCCGCCGCTCAGCAGTTGGGTATCCCAGTAAAAGGCCATGTTGAACAACTATCAAATTTAGGTGGCAGCGAATTGGTTGCTCGCTACCATGGTCTATCTGTTGATCATATTGAATATTTAGATCTTGAAGGAATACGTGCGCTAAAAGTGAGCGGGACAGTTGCAGTATTATTGCCAGGTGCTTTTTATTTTCTAAGAGAAACTAAACTGCCACCTATTGAATTATTACGCGAACACCAAGTTCCGATGGCTGTTTCAACCGATTTTAACCCAGGAACAAGCCCATTTGCATCATTACGTATGATTATGAATATGGCGGCTGTGTTATTTAAGTTAACACCAGAAGAAATTTGGGCAGGCGTGACCCGCCATGCTGCAAAAGCGTTAGGGCGAGAAGATACTCATGGGCAATTAGCGCCGGGGTTTATTGCCAATTTTGTGGTGTGGAATGCGCAAGAACCTGTGGAAATGATATATGAGCAAGGCAGTAACCCCTTGTATTTACGAGTATATGAAGGGGAAATTACCCACCGTAATCCATAATCTTGGTCAGTATTAATATAAAAAATCATTTAAATTGAGCTAATAATAGCCATAATTAATAATATATTGGTTGCTGTATGTAATGTATGTATTCATTATGTATAGCAACTCTATGATTATTTTTGTTTGTTGTTATTAAAATCTCATCGCGTATTTATACCGTTAATGGGGTATTAAATGTGATGCTTTTATTCACGACTGTCAGGATAAAAAATGCCCGATAGTACTAAGCTAAAGTTACATTTTGTGACGTAAAATAGCCTATACATCCTTCAGATTTTAATGATTAAATTGGAAAACACTGTGACAGCCAATAAAAAAGATAAATCAGGAACGCCAGTTCCCTTATATTTGCAAGTTAAGCAGTCTATTATTGAGAAAATTCACACTGCACAATGGCAGGCAAATGACCGTATTCCATCTGAAGCTGAGCTAGTCTCCCAATTTCAATGTAGCCGAATGACAGCAAACCGTGCTGTCCGTGAATTAACAGCTGAAGGGTTATTAGTTCGCTTGCAAGGCGTTGGGACTTTTGTTGCAGAGCCTAAGGGGCAATCCGCATTATTCGAAATACACAGCATAGAAGCGGAGATCCTTGCGAGGGATCATAAATATAGTTGCCGTATAATTAAGCTTGAAGAAATACAAGCGTCATCAGCATTGGCGAGTGAACTTAATATTAGTCTAGGAGCCCCTGTTTTTCATTCTATCATTGTACATTTAGAAAATGATGTCCCTGTTCAAATCGAAGATAGGTATGTTAATGCTCTAGCGGCGCCTGATTACTTACAGCAAAACTTTTTATCTATTACTCCCCATGATTATTTATCTCAGGTCGCACCATTGACCCAAGGTGAGCACATTGTGGAAGCGATCGAGGCAGATGAACGGGCTGCAAGGTTATTGCAAATTAATGTAGGTGCATCCTGCTTGCTGATTACTCGTCGTACTTGGTCTCAGTCATTTATAGTCACCAGTACAAAATTATTGTTCCCCGGTCATCGTTATAAACTCAAAGGCAGTTTTTCCTCTTAGTTTTTATTAAAAAATAGGCGGGGTTGTATTAATACAAATTTCCGCTTTGCGCCTTACACACTCTCTCCATCACGTTTTTTTTGTTTTTTCATGTAAAATTATTGTGAATTTAATGTGATCTCACAGGCAAATTTAGAATAAAAAAGTATAGAACAATAAATACATAAGATAATTATCTTGTTGTTTTTTAATGAAAACCCTCTTTTTTATATAAAAATAATTTAATTTTTATGTTAAAAAATTGATTGATCGTACATGTATATACAACTATATCTATAGAAAGATAGAGTGAGTATCCAATGAATCGATAAATAGAGGGTATACAAGTGACAGCACTTAATAATAAATATAGAAATATCGAAATTAGGGCGCCGCGTGGTAATTCATTGAGTGCAAAAAGCTGGCTGACGGAAGCGCCACTACGTATGTTAATGAATAACCTTGACCCCGATGTTGCAGAAAATCCCCATGAATTAGTTGTATATGGTGGTATTGGTCGTGCGGCACGTAATTGGCAATGTTATGACCAAATCATTGAATCTTTGAAACAACTCGAAAACGATGAAACTTTACTTGTTCAGTCCGGTAAACCTGTCGGGGTGTTTAAAACTCACGCTAATGCTCCACGCGTTTTAATTGCTAATTCGAATCTTGTGCCTCATTGGGCCAATTGGGAGCATTTCAACGAACTGGATGCCAAAGGTTTGGCGATGTATGGGCAAATGACCGCAGGAAGTTGGATTTATATCGGCAGCCAAGGGATTGTCCAAGGTACTTATGAAACATTCGTTGAAGCTGCTCGTCAGCATTTTAATGGTGACTTAACTGGTCGTTGGGTATTAACGGCGGGGTTAGGTGGAATGGGGGGCGCTCAGCCATTAGCCGCAACACTTGCAGGGGCTTGTTCACTGAATATTGAATGTCAACAAAGCCGCATTGATTTTCGCCTAAGAACGCATTATGTCGACGAACAAGCCACTGATCTCGATGATGCATTAGCACGTCTTAAAAAATACACCTCAGAAGGCAAAGCCATTTCTATTGCACTGTGTGCAAATGCTGCTGAAATTTTACCTGAATTAGTTAAACGTGGTGTGAAGCCAGACATGGTTACCGACCAAACCAGTGCCCATGACCCACTCAATGGTTATTTACCCATTGGCATGAGTTGGGAAAAATACCGAGAACTCAGTGTCAAAGAGCCACAAGCCACTGCCTTAGCGGCAAAGAAATCCATGGCAGAACACGTTAAAGCCATGTTGGCATTCAAGAAACAAGGTATACCCACATTTGATTATGGCAATAATATTCGCCAAATGGCGCTGGAAATGGGGGTGAAAGATGCCTTTGATTTCCCTGGTTTTGTTCCTGCCTATATTCGCCCTCTATTTTGTCGTGGCGTTGGCCCATTCCGTTGGGTTGCGTTATCAGGAGATCCCGAAGATATCTACAAAACTGATGCTAAAGTTAAACAATTATTACCTGATGATAAGCACTTACATCGTTGGTTGGATATGGCACGTGAGCGGATCAGCTTTCAAGGGTTACCGGCGCGTATTTGTTGGGTTGGTTTAGGGGACAGAGCTAAATTAGGCTTAGCCTTTAATGAGATGGTCAGAAGTGGTGAGGTTTCCGCCCCAATTGTTATTGGTCGTGATCATTTAGATTCTGGCTCAGTTGCTAGCCCAAACCGTGAAACAGAAGCGATGAAAGACGGCTCTGATGCGGTATCAGATTGGCCGCTACTCAATGCTTTATTAAATACAGCCAGTGGCGCGACATGGGTTTCTTTGCATCATGGCGGTGGTGTGGGAATGGGGTTCTCACAACATTCGGGAGTGGTGATTGTTTGTGATGGAACCGACGAAGCGGCTGAGCGTATTGCTCGAGTACTGCACAATGACCCCGCAACAGGGGTGATGCGCCATGCTGACGCAGGGTATGACATCGCGATTGCTTGTGCAGAAGAAAAAAATCTCAATTTACCTATGATTAAAACACGTTAAGGAGTGCCATTAATGACTAAACTAACTATCCACCCAGGAAAAATGACACTCGAAGATTTGCGCATCGTTTTTGAACAGCCAGTGACTGTCACATTAGATAAACGTGCTCATGCCGTGATTGAAAAAAGTGTAGCAACAGTTAATAAAATTATTGCTGAAGATAGAACTGCTTATGGTATTAACACTGGGTTTGGTTTGCTAGCGAATACGCGTATTGCTACGCAGGACTTGCAGTCATTACAGCGTTCTATCGTGATGTCACATGCGGCTGGTGTGGGTGACCCTTTAGATGACGAACTAGTACGTTTGATCATGGTGTTAAAAATTAATAGCTTAGCGCGTGGCTTTTCAGGAATTCGCCTCGAAGTAATCAATGCTTTAATTGCCTTAGTCAACGCACAGGTTTACCCGTTTATTCCTGCTAAAGGTTCAGTCGGTGCATCAGGTGATTTGGCACCTTTAGCCCATATGAGCTTGATTTTACTCGGTGAAGGAAAGGCTCGTTTTGAAGGTAAATGGATATCAGCCAAAAAAGCGTTAGAAAAAGCAGGGCTGAAGCCTTTAACGCTTGAAGCAAAAGAAGGCTTGGCTTTATTAAACGGAACCCAAACCTCCACTGCTTTTGCCCTTAAAGGGTTATTTGAAGCTGAAAAACTACTACTTTCAGGGATTATTTGTGGGGCATTGAGTGTAGAAGCGACATTAGGTTCGCGTAAACCTTTTGATGCTCGAGTACAAGAAGTGCGAGGGCAAAAAGGGCAAATTGATGTCGCAGCCATGTTCCGAGAGGTATTATCATCAAGCAGTGAGTTGGCAAAGTCGCATGAAAACTGCGTGAAAGTACAAGACCCTTATTCACTGCGTTGCCAGCCACAAGTGATGGGAGCTTGCTTAACTCAAATTCGCCAAGCGGCTGAGGTGATTTTAATCGAATCAAATGCGGTATCAGATAACCCTCTGGTGTTTACGGATAACGGCGATATCATTTCTGGGGGCAATTTCCACGCTGAGCCAGTTGCGATGGCGTCAGACAACCTTGCTTTGGCATTAGCCGAAATCGGGGCTCTATCCGAGCGTCGTATAGCGTTATTAATGGATACCCATATGTCACAGCTTCCTCCATTCCTCGTGAATAATGGCGGCGTGAATTCTGGCTTTATGATTGCTCAAGTCACTGCAGCTGCATTGGCAAGTGAAAATAAAGCGTTAGCACACCCTTCGAGTGTCGATAGCTTACCGACTTCAGCAAACCAAGAGGACCATGTTTCTATGGCACCTGCTGCGGGGCGTCGTTTGTGGGAGATGGCGAAAAACGTCACTGGTATTCTTGCGATAGAATGGCTTTCTGCATGCCAAGGAATAGATTTTCGTGAAGGGTTAAAATCTAGCGAAGCACTCGAAAAAGCGCGTAAAACGTTACGTGAACAGGTCGCTTATTATGATAAAGACCGTTATTTTGCGCCGGATATTGAAGCTGCCATTGATTTAATTAATCAACATAAACTTTCAAAATTATTTACGAAAGGTGCCGTTTTCCCTAAATAGCACTGGTAGTACATCAAGCCAATAAAGGTGGCCGGCAACGTATCGGCCGCCTGAAGTATTTATCTACACGACTAATAAAATAATACGAAGGATAAATCATGCAAAGCACATCACAACTTGCGCGAGGGCTTTCTGCGCGTCACATCCGATTTATGGCTTTAGGTTCAGCGATTGGTACAGGTTTATTTTATGGTTCAGCAAAAGCAATAGAAACAGCAGGTCCGGCGGTACTGCTCGCTTATATAATAGGGGGCGCCGCGGTGTTTATGGTCATGCGCGCATTGGGCGAGATGGCGGTACATCGTCCGCTTGCGGGGTCGTTCTCACAATATGCTAGCCATTATTTAGGTGCTCGAGCTGGCTTTTTTGCTGGATGGACATATATATTTGAAATGATTATTGTTTGTCTGGCTGATGTCACCGCATTTGGCGTATATATGAAACTCTGGTTTCCTGATGTCGCTCAATGGATATGGGTGCTAAGTATCATATTCTTTATTGGTGCTATTAATTTGTGTCACGTGAAAACGTTTGGTGAAATGGAGTTTTGGCTTTCCATCATTAAAGTGGTCGCCATTATTGCGATGATAGTGGGTGGGGCTGCCATCATGATGTTTGGTTTTGGCCAAGCGGCTGACCATGCGGTTGGGGTGTCTAATTTATTTATCCATGATGGGTTTATGCCTAATGGGGTTGGAGGGGTGATAGCCTCTTTTGCGGTAGTGATGTTTGCATTCGGTGGAATTGAAGTGATTGGGATCACTGCCAGTGAAGCAAAAAACCCTGAAGTGACTATTCCACGCGCCATCAATGCTGTTCCTATCCGTATTTTGTTATTCTATGTTTTAACGCTCTTCGTTTTAATGTGTATTTATCCGTGGAATCAAATTGGCCAGCAAGGTAGCCCATTTGTACAAATATTTGACAGTTTAGGTATCCAATCTGCTGCCAATATCTTAAATATTGTGGTGATCACCGCAGCGATTTCTGCGATCAACAGTGATATTTTCGGCGCAGGGCGCATGATGTATGGTATGGCACATGAGGGACAAGCGCCGAAAGCCTTTACCAAACTGACAAAAAACGGTGTGCCTTGGATGACGGTATTAGTCATGGTGCTGGTGTTATTGGTCGGAGTTGTATTGAATTATGTTATTCCTGAGGATGTTTTTGTTATCATTGCATCAATAGCAACGTTTGCAACCATCTGGGTGTGGCTAATGATTTTACTAGCTCAGTTTGCGATGCGTAAAAAAATGACGCCAGAAGAAGTGAGTAAATTAAAATTCCCTGTTCCTATGTGGCCTGTGGCGCCTATTTTGGCGATAGCTTTCATGGTCTTTATTTTTGGTGTGCTCGGGTATTTTGAATCCACGCGTATTGCCTTATATGTAGGGGTTGTGTGGTTGGCACTTTTGGCTATTGCTTATGCGGTTTGGGTAAAGAAACCGGCTAAAGACGTTGAGAAGCTTGTGCAAAATGAAGGCTAGAGATATCACTTTTCTCATCTAAAAGACTAGGTTACTTAACGCCCTTTAATTAAAAAGGGCGTTTTTATTTTTAATTTATAGCGAAAATGGTGTGCTAGCTAAAGGTTGTTGGTGATTTTATTGCATTAATCTGCTGATTTGTCTTTCACTTCGTGGCAAACTTTAGTTATTCAAATATTCCCTTTCAAAAAACAGGCTGGAGAAACCCTTCTTGGAAAAGATCTTCGTTGATGAAGCTGTTGCAGAACTTCATACCATTCAGGATATTTTACGTTGGACGATGAGTCGTTTTAATGCTGCCAATGTGTATTATGGTCACGGTACAGATAATCCGTGGGATGAGGCGTTGCAATTAGTGTTACCGACACTTTATTTGCCTCTAGACCTACCAGATGAACTCCTGACATCTCGCCTGACACCAACAGAACGCCATCGGATTATTGAGCGTGTTCTGCGCCGTATTAATGAACGCATTCCTGTTGCCTATTTAACTAACCGTTCGTGGTTCTGTGGGCACGAATTTTATGTTGATGAGCGGGTATTGATCCCTCGTTCACCTATTGGGGAGCTTATCAATAACCATTTTGTTGGCTTATTAACTGATGAACCTCAAGCGATATTAGACTTATGTACAGGTAGTGGCTGTATTGCAATTGCTTGTGCATATGAATTCCCCGAAGCAGAAATTGATGCCGTTGATATTTCGGCGGATGTGCTCGCGGTCACTGAGCAAAATATCGCTAGCCATGGTTTGGAGCATCAGGTTGTGCCTATTCGCTCCGATTTATTCCGCGATATGCCTGAAGTTAAGTATGATTTGATTGTTACTAATCCACCTTATGTGGATGCAGAAGATATGGATGACCTACCTGAAGAGTTTCGTGTAGAGCCGGAACTTGCCTTAGCAGCTGGCAGTGATGGGCTAAAGTTAGTGCGCCGTATTTTAGCTAATGCCCCACGGTTCTTAACGAAAGAAGGGGTATTAGTGTGTGAGGTTGGCAACAGTATGGTGCATTTAATTGAACAGTACCCTGATATTCCATTTATTTGGCTGGACTTTGAATACGGTGGTGACGGGGTGTTTATGTTAACGCGTGAACAGCTTGTTGAGCATCATGAGCACTTTGCGCTTTATATTGATTAATCAAGGGTTGCGTGATTTCTCATAATCATGTAATCAATAACAATTACATAACGATTAACAGCAAACAACACACGTCTTGGTAATACAAGAGCGGCTTAGAATAGGAAACTTCGATGGCAGGAAATTCAATTGGGCAACTGTTTCGCGTAACGACCTTTGGTGAGTCACACGGGGTGGCATTAGGTTGTATTATCGATGGTGTTCCCCCTGGTTTAGCTCTAACAGAAGCTGATTTACAAAAAGATTTAGACCGGCGTCGTCCTGGGACATCTCGTTATACAACGGCACGTCGTGAACCTGACCAAGTGAAAATTTTATCAGGTGTATTTAATGGGGTAACGACGGGGACAAGTATTGGTTTATTGATTGAAAATACGGATCAACGTTCCCAAGATTATGGGGCAATTAAAGATGTTTTTCGACCCGGCCATGCGGATTACACCTATGAGCAAAAATATGGCCAACGCGATTACCGCGGTGGTGGTCGCTCGTCTGCAAGGGAAACGGCAATGCGCGTTGCTGCGGGGGCTATTGCTAAAAAGTATCTACAAGAAAAGCTAGGGGTTCAAATTCGTGGTTGTTTAACACAAATGGGCCCGATTGCATGTGAAATTAAAGATTGGTCCATCGTTGAGGAAAACCCGTTCTTTTGCCCTGATCCAAACCAGTTAGATTCACTTGATGAATTATTGCGTGGTTTAAAGAAAGAGGGTGATTCAATCGGCGCTAAAGTGACTGTGGTTGCTGAACATGTTCCTGCGGGGCTGGGGGAACCGGTATTCGACCGTTTAGATGCAGATTTAGCCCATGCTCTCATGAGTATTAATGCGGTTAAAGGCGTAGAAATTGGTGACGGTTTTGGTGTTATTGCGTTAAAAGGCAGTGAAAATCGCGATGAAATTACCCGTAATGGTTTTACCTCTAATCATGCTGGCGGTATTTTAGGCGGCATCAGCAGTAGCCAACCGATTGTTGCCCATATTGCGATGAAACCAACATCGAGCATCACGGTATCAGGTAAGACGTTGAACCGTTCTGGTGAAGAAGTTGAAATGATCACCAAAGGGCGTCATGACCCTTGTGTCGGTATCCGTGCTGTACCTATTGCAGAAGCGATGATGGCCATTGTTTTAATGGATCACTACTTACGCCATCGTGGGCAATGTGCTGATGTTACTCCTACGATGCAAGCATTTGATTAATTAGTAAAGGTTGATGCTATAACCCGTGAGCGGGGCGGTCTAGTCGCTTACGGGTGAGAAAGGTTTGGATGAAGCCTACTTAAAATACCTCATCTGGGTTGTGATATACTACATATCAACATCATGATATTTCTCATCTTTGGATTGTAAAATGGATTGGCTAACCGCCGTTGCGCCTGAAGTTTATGCGTTACTCTTCTTTGTTGCACTTTTCGCTGGTTTTATTGATTCAATAGCAGGGGGCGGGGGCTTGTTAACCATTCCAGCCCTGTTATCTGTCGGGATCACTCCTGTTGAAGCATTAGCAACCAACAAATTACAAGCCGTTGGTGGGTCATTCTCTTCAACCCTTTATTTTGTTAGACGTAAAGCGATAGATTTACGAGAGCAAATATTTCCGTTCATTATGACGATGATTGGTGCGATGTTAGGCGCCATCGTTATTCAAATGATTGATACTGCGTTTTTAAAGCAACTGCTACCGGTTCTTGTCATTTGTGTCGGTTTATACTTCTTATTAACGCCATCGATTGGGGTACAAGACCGTCAACAGCGTATTAGTATGCCTTTTTTTGGTGTTGCCATCGGTATGACGCTAGGTTTTTATGATGGTGCATTTGGGCCCGGTACGGGGTCATTTTTAGCATTGGGTTACGTGTTATTACTTGGTTATAACCTCGCTAAAGCAACGGCTCATGCTAAGTTACTGAACTTTGCTTCCAACTTTGGGTCTTTAGTCTTCTTTATTATCGGAGGTCATGTTCTTTGGGTACTCGGCTTTGTTATGCTTATTGGCCAAATGGTGGGTGCACGCTTAGGTGCACGGTTAGTATTGACCAAAGGACAAAAACTGATCAGGCCAATGATTGTGGTTATTTCGTTATTAATGAGTATTAAGTTACTCCATGATAGCCATGGCGATGTGATAAAAGCTTGGTTTCTCTCATTATTTTAAGATGATTTAAATTATTCATGAGTAAATATAACTATCAAGATCTAATTGATATTTTTGATAAATGTTTTGGTGAAAGTTATAACACCAAATTGGTAAAAGGGGATGATGAACCCATTTACTTACCTGCGGATGAGTCTGTTCCTTATCATCGTATTGTTTTTGCGCATGGTTTCTTTACTAGTGGGTTACATGAAATTTCACACTGGTGCATCGCAGGGGAAGCCAGACGCCAGCAAGTCGATTATGGCTACTGGTATTGCCCAGATGGACGAGATGAAAAAACGCAGAGTGAGTTTGAAGTGGTTGAAATTAAACCCCAAGCTTTAGATTGGTTATTCTGTGTTGCGGTTGGTATTCCATTTAATGTCAGTTGCGATAACTTGGAAGGGGATTTTGAGCCCGATCGTATTGCCTTTATGCGTAAAGTGCATGCTCAAGTGATGGTTTATTTAGAAAATGGTATCCCTGAACGACCATTATGCTTTATTAATGCGTTACAATCGTTTTACAATACGCCACCTATTTGTGCAGAAGACTTCCCTTATCCGGAAGATATTTTTGCCTAATGAAAATACATTACAGTAAGGATTAAGCATGCTTGCGGATTTAGAAACACGCATACTGACAAAAATTGATGATATGGTTGAACACGCTAACGATGATGAATTGTTCGCTGGTGGTTATTTGCGTGGTCACTTAACCCTTGCTGTGGCAGAGCTGGAGGAAGAAAACCAAACTGGCTCTGACGCTTTATTCCAACGCGTTGAAGAAAGTATTCACACTGCAATCAAAGCGGGTGAATTGACACCACCGGACCAAGTGCTGGTCTTGGACATGTGGAAAAAATTACTGAATAACGCAATATAACCCATCGATTTATGATCACAAGCGGGGGAACCCGCTTTTGGTTCACACTTTAATACTATCACTTTCCTCATTTATAATATGTATATGACCCGCTTAGCTGTACCAGACGATGCCAAATATCTCCCCGCAGTGGAATTATCCGCAGGGCAAACATTCGCTAACCATGAAAAATACCGTTGGGTTGCTGAGGGGGAAGGGCAAACGGAACAAGAACACCTTGCTTTTATTCATCAGCAGCTTGAATGGGTTGCTGTCAATAACGATGGTGAAGTAGTGGGGTTTATCAATGCAGAAAAGCGCAGAAATAGTTTACATATTTGTGAGTTATCTGTTTGCCAAAACTGGCAAGGTCAGGGAATTGGTCGGCAATTAATCAAACGGGTATTTGAAGCCACATTGTCTTTACAGCTACAGTTTGTGACATTGACAACCTTTCGTGACGTACCTTGGAATGCCCCTTATTATCAACGCTTAGGTTTTGATATCATTGATAATGACAAGCTAACCATTGAGTTGAAAGCGATTTTACAGAGTGAAGTTGATATGGGGTTTGCACGGGAAGATCGCTGTGCAATGGTTATCTCATTAAATGAACTTGCAGCTAGCTAATGAATGGCAGGCTGCAAGGTATTGGTTTCAATAAGGGGCTTTTACTTTACGCCCTAATAATAACTTTCTAACCCAAAAACGGTTCGGATGAAGCTCTGCGAGGGTTTCGTCATCCAAAGGTAGAGGTTCAGCAAAAATTTGTGCGGCGAGAAGTTCAGCACAAAGTGGGGCAGTTGATAAGCCTCGGGAGCCTAGGGCACCAAAAATAAATAAATTTGGGTGCATAGGTGCAGGGCAAATTGTCTGATTTTTGGCTATCTGAGAGGGTAAATCTTGGTAGACTTCCATATGTTTTTCAAAATCAGGCACATTCCCTAATAGCGGGAAGTGGTCACGGATAACACAACGTACCCCTTGACGTGAATGTTTGTGTGAAATATCAATATCGTTAGGCCAAGTAACATCCGGCAGGTTATCAATCAGTTTTTGGCGGTTCCCCTGTTGTTCTTCTTCGCTATAGTTTAAATCCAGATGCTCCCTTTGGTAACTTGCACCTAAACAATGTTGCTGCCCAGAAGCATCAGCAGGGGTTAAATAACCTTCAAAACACAACACATTTTTTAATTGTTGTAGTGTTTCATTGGTTGGGATGTGGCTAACTTGCCCTCTAACAGGGGAAATAGGTAAATTAACAGTTTGCGAAAATTGGCGCAGTTTGTGCCCATTGGCAATAATAACGGTGGAATGAGTAGATATTAACGTCTGTTGGGGGGTGTTTATCAGCAACTGCCAGTTATCACCATCAGGTTTAAGTTCGTTAACATCGTGTTCAAAATGGAATGTGACACCCTGTTGGTGTAAATATTGTTGTAAGCTTTCACAGAGTTGAGCAGGGCACAACCAACCACCGGTAGCATAGTGAATTCCACCATGGTTGACATCAATACCACAAAGGTCACTCAGTTGCTGGCGGTTTCTACCAATAGCAAAATCGGTGGGCCAGTCGGTTTCTAGCATGCCCGCTATTTTATTAGCAACTTTATCGTTATAAGCTAATTGGCTGACTCCACACCATTGCCCGTCAAACTTAACTCCCTGTTTTGCCAATTGGTGATAAAAGCGTGAAGCAAAAGGAAAGGCACTAATAAAAAAACGCTCAAGTGGGTCATTATTACCTGTTAGTAATGGGTAAATTGCGCCTTGGCGGTTGCCTGAAGCATTTTGTGCGACTTGCGAGTCTTTACAGTATAAGGTGACTTTTGCGCCACGTTTTAGCAAGGTGTAAGCTGCGGTGAGGCTTGCAAGGCCACCACCAATGATTGCAATGTCTGTTGGGTTATTGGCTTTTTCTCTTGCAAACCAAGGTGTTAAGTTTTCAGTTTCTTTTTCTATCATTATGCCAGTTAGCATTTCACGTTTTTTACCAAAGCCTTTGACTTTTTGAAGAGTAAAACCTGCTTGCTGTAACCCTCTTTTGACAAAACCTGCGACGGTAAAGGTCGCAAATGTACCATTAATACGGGCTAGTTTAGCCATTGTAGCGAACAAGTGTTCGCTCCACATTTGTGGGTTTTTTGAGGGGGCAAAACCATCTAAAAACCATGCGTCTATCTTATTGTTTAGATTGTTTTTTAGCTTAGATATTTGCTCATTAACATCACCAAACCATAAGTCCAGTACAACATCGCCATTTTGTAAGGTCAGACGGTGGTTTCCGGGTAATGCTTGAGGCCAGTTGTCACACAGTGATTGTGATAGGTCGTTAAGTTCAGGCCAGCATTGGTGAGCTGTGATTAAATCGGGCTTTGATAAGGGGTACTTTTCAAAGCTAATAAAGTGTAAACGCTGCAATTTTGCGTGTGGATGCTCGGCTTTAAATTGGTTAAAGGATTGCCATAATGCTAAAAAATTCAACCCTGTACCAAAGCCTGTTTCGGCAATAACACAGGTTTTGAATGGGTGAGTATTGAAACGTTCAGGAAAAAGATTTCCTTGCAAAAAGACATGACGAGATTCTTCTAAGCCATCTTGGTTAGAAAAATAGATGTCTTCAAATTGTTCGGACATCGGTGTGCCTTCTTCATTCCAGCTAAGGCGAGCAGTTTGTACAGCACGTTTGTTCACGATAAAGCCTACTATGACCTAATAATCAGTAAATTTTAACGCTGTTATGAGTGTAAGGCTACCTTCATAAAAAAGTCTTATTACAGTCACAAAGAAAAAAAATACAAATATTTACCCTGATCGGACTTGTTCAGCGTACAAGTGTAAGCTAAAGTGACAACCTGTAATCCCGCAATCATATAATTATAGACATGAGGTAACGAATGAAGCGTGCAGTCATCACTGGTCTAGGTATTGTTTCCAGCCTTGGTAATAACCAGGAAGAAGTACTGGCTTCTCTGAAGGAAGGTCGTTCCGGGATCACTTTCTCAGAAGAATTCAAAGAGGCAGGGCTACGTAGCCATGTCTGGGGTAATGTCAAAAACTTAGAGCTGAAAGACCTGATTGACCGTAAAATCTTTCGTTTTATGAGTGATTGCTCTGCGTATGCTTATTTATCTATGGAACAAGCAATTGCTGATTCGGGTTTAGCAGAAGAACAAGTTTCAAATTTACGTACGGGTATTGTGGTCGGTTCTGGCGGCGGTTCTCCGCGTAACCAAGTTGCTGGCTCTGATGGTATGCGTGCGAAAGGTTTACGTGGTGTTGGTCCTTATATGGTGACCCGTGCAATGGCATCAGGTATTTCAGCTTGCTTAGCCACACCATTTAAAATTAAAGGTGTTAACTATTCAATTAGTTCAGCGTGCTCAACATCTGCACATTGTATTGGTCATGCAGTTGAATTGATCCAACTAGGCAAACAAGATGTAGTTTTTGCTGGTGGTGGTGAAGAGCTGAGCTGGGAAATGACCTGTGAATTCGATGCAATGGGCGCATTGTCAACTAAGTTCAATGAAACGCCAGACAAAGCATCAAGAACTTACGACCAAGACCGCGATGGTTTTGTTATTGCCGGCGGCGGCGGTATTGTAGTAGTTGAAGAACTCGAGCACGCTTTAGCGCGTGGTGCACATATCTATGCTGAAATTGTCGGTTATGGTGCAACATCTGATGGTGCAGACATGGTAGCACCTTCAGGTGAAGGCGCGGTACGTTGTATGCAAATGGCGATGCAGGGTGTCGATAAAATTGATTACATCAATACACACGGTACATCGACACCAGTCGGCGACACCAAAGAGCTGGAAGCTATCCAAGAAGTTTTTGGTAGTAATTCCCCTGCGATTTCTGCGACAAAAGCGATGAGTGGCCACTCATTAGGGGCGGCAGGTGTTCACGAAGCAATTTACAGTTTATTAATGCTAGAGCATGGCTTTATTGCACCAAGCATCAATGTCGAAAATTTAGATGAAAAAGCCCATGGCCTGAATATCGTCACGAAACCAACAGAACAAGTGTTGGATACAGTGATGTCAAACAGTTTCGGCTTTGGTGGTACTAATGCCACATTGGTGATGAGCAAATACAAAGCGTAATTTGTTTTAGGCTAAACAATTAGAAAAAAGCGAGAACTCAGGTTCTCGCTTTTTTTATAAATATAAAAAGGAGAATAGCTGTGTCATTTTATTAAATTATAGAAATGATTAACATGAGATACTCTAGCCAATTTCTGAAAACAAATAGCCTAGAGGTGTGTAAATATGAATGTTAAATCTTTTTTCTTAACGTTAAGTAATAGCTCGACTAAAATAAGTAAGGAGTATGAAAAAAACAACAGTGATGCAAATAAGAAACTTTTATTAAAGACAGTAATTTCAAAAGTGAAAAATGTTTATAAGAAATGTGCTTTGGATGTCGAGATAAAAGATAAGTTAAAAATCAATAAACAGATTAATATATTGAATGATGTGCTTAATATAGGGCCTGTTAAATCTAAAATAAGCGGTAATAATATTATTAACTCTATGGAAGTTAAGTCTCATAGTATGTCGGATAGTATAGCATTACATTATGACTCTTCAGATTGTCAATTGGAGAAAACAGATATAAATAATATTATTTTTAATTGGGAGGATAAAAAAACCTTCAAACCTAGCAGTATTAACGCAGACTTTTCTAACTCTACATTATCAGACATGAGAATTGCATCAAGTGAACAAACTCCACTAATTAGAGCGGATTTTTCTAATGCAACGCTTAATAATGTAGATATTAAGCTACCTATTAAATCAGATGTTAATTATAATTTCGATAAAGCAAAACTGAATAATACAAGGATTGAATTAGATATCCCTAGTGGGGAGTTAAGTCAACTTAATTTATTAGCGTTATTTGGTGATGATAATCACTATTCTAATAATGTATTCCAGTCAGTATTAACAATTAATGATAAAAAAATTAAAAATGATTTATTGAGTAAATTAAAAAAATCCTTTGATTCCAATGTTAGATATTTTGACAATAAGCATGATATAAAAGATAAGTTTTTAAGCAGTATCTAAAAGGTATTGTTACTTAATCGCCACTAGCGCCATCACTTCCCCCTGAATCGGATGATGAGCAATCAGTACTGGAATTATCATTTGAACAAAAATGATTGCTAGCACGATGGGAATTGTCGCTAGTGGTACTTTCATAAACTGGGGGGACATAACGGGTATTTGATGAGGATGACGTTCTGTGGGAAGCAATGTCTTGGTAGTTTTTTTTCACTTCAAATATTTGGCTTTTCCCTTTCGACCAACCAATAGTCACAAGCGTCGTATTTTTCTTGACGCTGATATGCAGCATTTTTCCACAAAAAATATGCATTTTACCCAGTGCTTTTATTTGGATATAACCGCTGTCTTTTTCTGTGATAGTCACGGGTTTCTGGCTATGGATGGTGTAACGGTCACCATGAATATCGATGGTGACTGTATACGCTAATGGTTTCGGCTGGATATTAAAAAGGACAAAAAGTAATCTATCGAACATTGTGTTTTATATCTTAATAAGTCAGGTGAGTACCATAATTGATTGGCATTATTTAATATATCATCATTGTCTGATTCAGTGGTTTATTAACAACTGAATAAATATACATCATTGTATTGAATGTTTTGTCCAAAATAGTGACATGATATTGACTTGATTTTTAGTCGAATAGAGGTAGTCATATGTGTGTAACCAGATTTCATGAGGCTATTTGGAAACAGGATTTTAAAATTTTAGGTAAGGCGTTATCTCGCTCTATCCACGATAAACTTTGTGGGAGGATGAGTAAAATACATAATATTGAAAAACCATTTCCACTGTATAAGTATGACCAAAAGAGAACAAATATAGTCCCTAATTTACAATCAAAATATGTCTATTATGGCGAAGGAGTCCATGATAACTCTGTGGTTTTGTTAAGTTACATAAAGCTCCCTATTTTTTAATAAAAAAATGCCCCAAAATCACATTGGGGCAAATTCTACAGAGATGGCTTAACAATTTGGAAATTATAACGTTGTAGCCTGTTTGCGTTTACGGAGTAATTTCACAATAGGCGGCAGGATTAAAACAACAACGGCGAGGATCAATAAGCTTTGTGAAATAGTACTGCTCCAAAGAATATCGAAATTACCATTGCTGATAGATAATGAACGGCGTAAGTTTTGTTCTAACATCTCACCTAATACAAAACCTAATATAAGTGGGGAAAGCGGGAAATTCATTTTCCGTAGAATAAACCCAAAAACACCTAACCCCATCATCAACAGCAAGTCAAAAGTAGTGCTATGAACTGCATATACACCAACAGCGGAAACACTGGCAATTGCGGGAACTAAAAACCACAAAGGGACAGTCAACATACGTGTGAATAGGCCAATTAATGGAATATTCATGATTAACAACACGACGTTAGCAATAAGTAATGCAGCAATTAGCCCCCAGACAATTTCCGGTTGTTCGGTAAACATTCCCGGTCCAGGGGTGATATTATAGAGCGTTAGCGCCCCCATCATCACCGCAGTTGTCCCTGAGCCTGGAACGCCAAGTGTTAACATAGGGATAAATGAGCCACATGCTGAGGCATTATTTGCGGCTTCAGGTGCAGCGACACCACGTACATCACCATTACCAAAATCGCCTTTTTCACCACTGATTTTCTTTTCAGTCATATAAGTGATAGCGCTGGCGATAGTGGCACCTGCACCGGGTAAAACTCCAACAAAGAAACCGACGAAAGACGAACGCAGTGCGGGCCCTGCGCAAGCTTTGGCTTCTTTGCGGTTAAATAGCATTCTACCCGTTTTGCGGATCAAACCTTGGCCTGTAGCGGTACCTTCAAGCATCAATAAAATTTCACTGACTGAAAATAAACCAATCACAACGACAATAAATTGCACTCCATCAGAAAGATGGACACTATCAAATGTAAAACGATATTCCCCTGAGTTGGCATCGACACCGACGGTGGCGAGTGACAAACCAATTAATGCGGCAAGTAATGATTTAATAGGGTTTTGGCTCATCATACTGCCCAAACAGGCAATAGCAAAAACCATTAAAGCGAAATATTCAGCAGGCCCGAAAGCTAACGACCATTGAGCAAGCAAAGGTGCGAATAAAATAATACCCACAATGGCGATTGTTGAGCCAATGAATGAACTGACCGCTGAAATAGAAAGAGCAACACCGCCTTTTCCTTGTTTTGCCATCGGATAACCATCTAATGTGGTCATTATAGCCGCAGCATCACCCGGAACATTAAGTAGTATCGATGAGATCCGTCCTCCATATTCACAACCTAAATAAACAGTAGCGAGTAAAATTAAGGCAGATTCTGCTGGTAATTTGAGCGCAAATGCGAGTGGCAATAATATAGCGACCCCATTGATAGGACCAAGACCGGGCAACATGCCAACTACGGTTCCGATAAAACAGCCAATTAAGGCAATCAAGATATTTTGAGGGACGAGCGCAACCTCAAAACCTTGCGATAGATACATCCAAGTTTCCATGAGCTTGCTCCTTAATTAAACAGGCTGCCAATAGGCAAAGTGACATCCAGCAATTTATCAAAGGCATAAAATAAGAAGATGCCAAGGATAGGGCCTGAAATAATGGCTGCCGTTGGTGTCGCACCAAATAGTAGGGCCATGCTGATAGTCAATAAACTGGTAGCAATAGGAAACCCTAACCACTCAAATGCCCATGCATAGATAACTAGTGCGATGACTAAGAGTATTAAGCGGCGCAATACATAAGGTTTCGGCCATTCAACAGCTTCTTGTTTGCCAAATAATAAGGCAAGGGCACAAATAGCCATTAAAGATAGTATGGCGACCGGAAAAGGGCGGGGGCCCAGTGGTTCGTATGAAAATTCACTTTGGATCCCCCAGCCGATATAGATCCCGATAGCACACAGTATTAGCCAGACTATGGCGAATATGCGTTGACTCATCGTTTTCTCCGTTATTTGGCTAAACCAAATGCACGGGCTTGCTCACGATACTGTTCGATTTCTTTTTTTACGTAGCTATCGAGTTCTTGCCCAGTTAAGTTATATTCAAACAAGCCACGAAGTTCACGTTGCTTTTTGAAATCTTCGGTTTGTTGGAGTTTTTGGAATGCCTCGACCCATTGGTTGTAGTCCTCATCGGACACTTTGGGCCCCATATAGAAACCACGAATAATTGGCCAAACAATGTCATAGCCTTGTTCTTTCGCCGTAGGGATTTCGGATAAGCCATCACCGAGGCGTTTATCGGCATAGACCGCTAGGATACGAATTTTGCCTTCATTGATATACGGGGTCATCTCGCTAATATCCCCTGATAACACCTGTATATGGTTTCCAAGTAGAGCTGTTAGGGTTTCACCACCACCTTCAAAAGCAACGTAACGCATTTTTCTTGGATCTATATCGATAGCTTTAGCGAGTAGTGCGGTTTTCATCCAGTCTTGACTGCCAATAGAACCACCGGCTCCAAACACGATGCTATTCGGGTCTTTTTTAAAGGTATCCATTAAATCATTAAGGGTTTTATAAGGGGAATCTGCACGTACAGCAATCATCCCATAGTCGCTGCCCACACTGGCTAGCCAACGGACATCATTCTCGTTATAGCGACCAAACTTACCTTGCGCTAGGTTGAGTAATGAGCCACCTGAGAAGGCAACAATCGTTCCTGGTTCAGCAGGGCGCTGCGCCACGATGGCATTATAGGCTACCGCACCAATGCCTCCGGGCATGTAAGTAACACGCATTGGTTTTTCAATTTCTTTAGTTTCAAGCATGGAAACTTGGACTAATTTACAGGTTAAGTCGAACCCCCCTCCAGGTTTGGCTGGGGCGATACATTCAGTACGCTCTGGTAGAGCACTTGCTTGGTTAACGCCAACTAAAAATATTGCTGTTGCTAAGGCCTTGATTGTATATTTTTTCATTTTTCTTTCCTTACTAAGACAATAATTAAAGAACTATGTTATTTACTTCTTGTTGTGTAGATGTTGCATCATTGTCTTACAAAGCTTTCATTTACCTTTCATTAACAAATATTATTATTTTTATGTGATATATATCAGATTGTTTTGTATTTCTGCTTTTTTGTTATGTTAATTTAATGTTAAATTTAAATTATTGATTCCATTTAACCGTAATAGTTGTGATGGATACAGTAAAAACGATGACAATTGCTTTTCAATCACGATAGGTAATGCCAACGTATACAGATAAGTAATTATAATGAGTATACGGAATGAGAATTTTATTGGTTGAAGACCATGACGAGTTGTCATTGTGGTTACAAAAGGCATTATCGTCATCAGGGTTTGCGGTTGACATTGCCAGTGATGGCGCCATCGCAGATCAATTATTACAAACAGAACAATATGCCCTTGTTGTGCTTGATGTATCTCTTCCACGAATGAGTGGGTTGGAAGTATTGGCGCAAATGCGAAAACGTCATCAAGAGATCCCTGTTTTGCTGTTGACGGCAAACTCGGATGTGGCTGACCGTGTCCAAGGCTTAAATGCAGGTGCGGATGATTATTTAACAAAACCTTTTGATATCGCTGAGTTAGAAGCTAGGATTCGTGCCTTACTAAGGCGTAGCCAAGGGCAAGTCAATGAACCGCAGCGTTTTGGTGCGCTGTGTTATCACGAAGAAGGTTATTTTTTACTTGGTCAAGAACCATTAGGGTTAACCCCAAGGGAATATGCGGTATTAAATATCTTGTTTCACCGACGAGGACGCCCAGTTTCAAAGATGCAATTATTTGAACAAGTGTTTTCTTTGTCCGATGAAGCCAGTTTACAAAGTATTGAATTATATGTTCACCGAGTGAGAAAAAAACTCGCAGGTTCGGATGTTAACATCAATACGTTACGCGGATTGGGATACCGATTAGAGCAGTGTAGTGTATGAAATTAGTCTCTCATCCACGCTCTCTCTTTCATCAGTTGCTGCTCTTTTTCGGTATCCCCCTCATTTTATTGGGGGGATTTTCGGTTTATACCCATTATTATAGTGCTAAGAACGCTGCAAATTTAGCTTATGATAGAACGCTACTCGCCTCTGCTCGTACTGTGGCAGAAAGGCTACAAGTGGTAAATGGGCATCTATCTGTTAGCGTACCTTATGTGGTATTGGATAGTTTCGAACTGAATAATAATGACCGAATTTTTTATCAAGTTATTTCCCCTGACGGTGAGACTATCTCTGGTTATGATGACTTACCGCCAATTCCCTCTTATTGGATGCGCTCACAGCACTATACTGCGCTAGTTTATTTTTATGATGCACAGTATAAGGGCTTGCCTATTCGCATTGCAGCGTTTTATCAACCCATTAATGAAGGTGGCATCACTGGGATGGTTGAGATCCGTGTTGCAGAAACCGTTTATTCACGACAAGATCTCGCTAATCAATTATTAATCTCCGCGCTGATGAGCCAAGGTACGGTGGTGCTTTTAACCTTAGTTCTTGCCTATATTTTACTTAGTAAGTTATTGGCGCCATTGAAAAAATTGTCCAACTTAATGTTAAGCCGTTCCGCTAATGATTTAACACCATTGCCAGATTTACTGCCATGGTCTGATTTATCGCCATTAATTGATGCATTGAACCGCTATATTTCCCGTTTAAAGCGGATGGTGAGGCGACAAGAGCGTTTCAGTGCGGATGCATCCCATCAATTGAAAACACCATTAACGGTGTTGAAAACACAGGTTTCAGTCGCGATTAACAGTCAAGATGCTAATCAGCGGCAACAGAGTTTACAAGCTATCGATAAAACCCTCGATAATACGATTATTCTCACTGATAGGCTTTTGCAACTATCTCGGTTAAAAGCGCATGAAAAAGAAGCCGTCACGCAGTACCGTGCTGTTAATCTAGTCGAAATTGTTCATCAAACCTGTTTTACGCGGCTGACTCATGCAGAAAGTCAATGTGTGGATTTGGGCTATGAAGGGCTCGATGTGGCTTGGATCAAAGGTGAACCCATTTTATTGGCAGAAATGTGCGCAAATCTAATCGATAACGCAATAAAATATACGCCAGCAAATGGCGTGGTGACAGTGCGTGTTGTAAATAGTGATGACAAGGCGCATTTTGTTCTGGAAGTCGAGGACTCAGGGCCAGGGATCCCAGATGCAAAGATTAACCGTTCTATGGAAGCGTTTACTCGTTTAAATAATGCCTTAGGGAAGGAAGGGGCTGGTTTAGGTTTGGCTTTGGTTAAAGATATTGCTAGTTACCATGGCTCTGAACCACAACTATTAAAAAGTAAATTACTCAATGGATTGTTAGTTCGAATCGCATTTAAAGCTAGCCAAGCACCACGGTAAGAGAAGCGCCCTTATTTGGGCGCTTTGGTGCCAAAGTTTAAACGTAGTAAAAACTGGATGTGTTTAGTCTCGCATTGGTATTAGTATATTTAGTTGTTTGTTATTTGAAGAACTGTGTTTAAAATCACTAGCCATTGTGTTTTGTTTGAGACTTGCCATTGAGGATGATAATAATGATTCCGTATCTAACTGGTTTTTGTTATTGAAAGGTGTATTAGTCAACTTCTCATTATTTTCTTTTTCATTTAAGGATGCCTCGATTGATTTTATTTTTACATCTGTATTGTATATTTCGTCAAGTAAAGTCGATAAATCTTGTGAAATTAAATTGTTTTCTTTATTTTCTGAATGGTCGTAAAGGTATTTTGCAAGGTTGTTTTTTGAATTAGTTATTTTTTCTTCCCATAAATAGATCTTATCAGTAGATTCTAATTTCTTTTTTTCGTTTAATTGATGGCGTTGTTCAGTAATCTCTAACAATGCATTTTCAATTGTTTTATAATAAGTTTTCTCGCTAACATTAGATATGGCAGATTTTAATGGAACATAATTATGAATGTTAGAAATAAAATCATTCTTCACTGCTGTTAAGTATTCTTTTTCTCGCCGCATCTCCGATATATTGATATTTTTTTTATCAGATTGTCGAGGAGTTAATAGATGGGGCTTATTAATTTCATTTTGTTCGTTTTTTGTGTTTTTAGTGATTGATTTTTCTCTGTTTACTATAGATGTGTTTGATGCATTATTTTTTAGATTTGAATTCACAATAAATACTCCATATTAATTAGGGGCTTTCTAACGTTTGTAATCCGTAATCAATAAAATATAAACCAACTAAACAAAGATAACTAATTTTTATTTAAAATGAGTTCTAAATAGTTATTATTGGAATAATTATATGACTAATTTTTTAATAATTAGATGATTTTAAGCGGAATTCTATATTTATCAGGAATATATTATTAGATATATTGATAAGCTTTTGTATTTTATTGAAAATCAACTAGGAAAAGACTAAATGTTATATCCATAAATGGTAATCGGAACTAAACAATATAACCGACTGATATATTGAAGTATCCAAATAATAACTGATAATAATAAAAATGATTCAATAAAGGCGCTAAAGAAATTAGCGCCTTTATCGTTAATTATTTATTAATGAGTTTAAAATCCCACTCTTTTAGTGCTTTAATTGAGTCCTCGTCTTGGTATTTAGCACCGAGTTCAAGGTAATCATGGGCTTTTTGCAGGTCTGCTTTGCTCTTTGTTCCGACCCAACCATTGTAATACATGTAGGCCAGCTTGTATTTTGCCATTCCATGATGAGTCCCTTGCTCTAGGTTTGTCATATCATAATATTTGGCTGCACCAACATAATCTTTTGGTACTCCTTGGCCAAAATACAGCATATCACCGGCTTGGTGCGCGGTATTACTGTCATTTTGTTGTGCGCCTAAGTCAAAGTAATAAAGCGCTTTAGAAAAGTCTTTCTCAATACCGCGCTCATTGTCTTTGCGGTAAAGGTTACCTAAAATATTATAAGCACGAGGATAGCCATTTTTACCTGCTAATTCATAGTAGTAGATCATCTTTTGCGTGTCTTGCGGTACTCTTTCACCCCGAGCATAAGCGATACCTAAGGAGAAAGCTGCCATTTTATCACCCGCTTCAGCCTTCACACGTTGTTCTTCAATTTGTTTAGCAAAGCGACCATATTTTTGGAATGTTTGCTCATCATTGAAACGTTGTTCAATCGCTTGTCGCTCCTGTGGTGATAACTGCTCTAATAATTCAATATTTTTAGGGTCTTTTTTCAGACGCAATGCCGTGTAATAGGCTTGTTTCGCATCCCCTTTTTCCACATAGGCTTTGTACAGGCTACTTAGCGCATGACTCTCATGATAGTTCAATGAAATTAGATACCATTCAATAGCCTTATCGATATCTTTTTTCATATCACATTCACCAGCTAAGTAAGTATCCCCCATTTTTTTACTTAAACTTTCAGCTGAACGAATATAATTCCGCTCAGTATTCTTCTCGAAATTCTTCTTTTGTAGCCACTCTTTTAAGTAAGTGCTTGCCTTATCCAGATCGGCATTATCGCTATTACTGCAATATTCACCAGGGTAATTTATTTCATACAGTTTCTCAATGGCATCTAAGTCGCCTTTTTCATAAGCACGCTGTAAGTAACCCAAAGCTTTCGGCGCATCGGTTCTTGCGTAATAGCTATAAAGATTAAGCAATGCATCTGTACGGTTATTTTCTTCGCTTTGCAGCAATTCTAAATATTTTTTATCATCTTTAGGGCGGTTAAGGTTTTTCTTGTTATTACGAATACCTTTTTGATACAAATTGGCTAATGTATTGAATGCCATACTAGAAATTTCATCATCAGCTGACTTGATACCTTCTTGTAGGTATTGAATGGCTGAATTATAGTCCGTTGAACTGGTTAGAACGTCGCTGTCATACAGGTAGTCTTTGGCTAGTTGGACCTTGGAAAATAAGTCACCTTTTGCTGCACCTTCAAGGTAATTTTGGTGTTTTACTTGTTTATCGCTGGTGACTTGGTCAAGAGCTTGATAAGCGGCTAAATTGCCTGCTTCAATGCTCTTTTTATACCAAGTTTGGGCGGCTAATGCGCGACTGTAATCCTTATACCAATCTCCGAGTTTCATATAGGCTGAAGTATCACCATTTTGCGCAGGAACAACGATGGAGTTATAGGTTTCGATATAATTATCAACACGTTTAGGGTTTGAGTGTTTTTTTAAATAAACAATAGCTTGATCCCAGTCTGGTTCTTTCAACCAAGACATTTTGTCTTCGTTGAGTATCCCCATATACAGGGTTTTTGTATAAAGGCTAATTGCGTTATCATTTCCTTCATCGCTAGCAAGCTTTAAGTATTTTAAGGCTTCTAATTTGTCTTCTTTGATCCCTTTACCATAATAATAGGCTCGGCCTACTTTATATTTAGCCTCTGAACTTTCATTGAGCATTTTCATGCTGATGTCATAGTCATTCATATACTTAATGAACTCGTTCCCCCAACTTCCTGCTTTAATGTAATATTCACGGGCTTTTTGGCGATTTGGTGCAACAAGGCGACTACCGTTTAAATATTGATGTGCTAATTTGCGGGTGTAGTCTTTGCTACCGATAGCGGCTAATTGGTCGTAATAACCAAGAATCTTTGCTTTATTAGCATCAATGAGTGTGTCTTGGCTGTAATAATCCACTAATTCTTTTAAAGCGCTTTTATTATTCAACTTTGCACTAGCGGTCAAGTATTGTAGCCATTTTTTCTCATCGACTTTTTGCCCATAGTTACCGAATTTATAAGCATTGGCGAGGGTACGAATGGCATCAGAGTCATTATTTTTTGCCTTTTCCTGAATAGTAATAAACGAGGCTCTTGCTTTTTCAATTTCTCTTTTACGTGATTTTAAAAAACTGAAATCTGGGTCAGAGATTTTGTTGTAATATTCCATTGCGAGATCATAGTCAGAATCTTCCCCATAATTACCTTTTTGGTAAATTTCCCCCAGCTCATATAAACAGCGGTTGCTGCCTAATGCTGCACACTTTTTATATTGTGGGACGAGGTCTTTCGGTGTTAACCCTGTGATTTTCTGAAAACGCTGCTTATAGTAGGGCTTGTCATTATAATAATTAACGCCATCCAAATTTTGAGCAATATATAAAGACGCGGTGGTATTACCTAATTCTGCGGCTTTTATAATGGTATCGTAATAAGGTTTTAGCTCTGCATCACTTAGGGTATCAACTTGGGTCAACTGGGTAAGTTGCTTGATGCCATAAAAGTAAGTGATATCCGCATCAACCCCAATTTGTGGTTCGATACGCTTTAAGGCTTCAGTGTTATTTTCGGATAGGGCTAAATCGACTAATAAACGTTTAGCGTGTATGGTAGCCAAACCAAGTTTTAATAAAATGTCATTGGCGGTATTAAAGTCTTCTTTTGACAATCGTGACTTGCTATCAGGTGAAGCGAGTACGTCAACAACTAAGTTCACAGCACGTTTGTTTTCTTCTGGCTTATATTTTAATAATGAGGCTGCATAATGAATACGGCTGCTATCATTATTTTTACTGGATTCTTCATACAGTTCAAAGGCTAGATTGCTATTTTTCTCCGCATCTTCGCGTAATAAATAATCCGCATAGAAATGCGCTAATGTATAGTTTTTTCTTTCAATGACATCATTTTTGAGAATATCAATGATCGTTTTCTCGTCGACGTAGTCTTTTATATCATATTGATAATAGAGTTGAACTAACAGGCGGTCAGCTGTCGACTTGTAGCTATTTTTACTTAAACCTTTTTTCAGTATCTCTACGGCTTCTGGCAAATTCTGCTTAGTACCAAACCCATTGATATAGTAACGAGCTAACTGCATTTGTGATTCATAATCGGGTGCAATTCGGTTAGCTTTTGCGAGTGTTTCAAAGGATTTTTCTGGTGAATAGAATGAGCTATTTTTATTGCGGTATACTTGGCTTACAACGATCAAAGCTTCTGGAGAATTAGGGTATTTCTCGATTAATATCGGAGTATATTTTTTTATAGTATCTACTAATTGTTTATTTGGAAAACGGTAACTGTAAATAGCTTTTTCGATAATAGTAATTAACGATTTTTGATGGCCTAAATCTGCGGCGTTAATTAAATATTTATTCGCTAATTCATCATCGCGTTTTACATCATAATTAAAGGTATTACCTGAATAGACCTGATAGGCTTGGTATAATGCATCGGGATATTGCCCCTCAGCGGCCTCTGTCAAATCTTTAATATTATCTCTATCTGCGAGGTAATTAAAATATAGCGCTTTGGGAGCCCGTTGTTGTATTAAAGGCCGCAAATACATTACAGCTTTATTTTTATTCTTACGGACATCTTCGCCTGTCATGTATTTTTGATATAAAATATACATAGCAGTTTCATCACCTTGACTGGCTCGGGTTTCAAGGTTAGCGATTATTTGTTGTTTTTCTTCTGGCGTTAGTGAGCCATAAATTGATAATGGCGCAGGTTCAAATCTCTCAGCATCGGCAATAAATTCGAAAGCTGATGCCATTGACATACTTTCATATTTTTTTGCAAAAATCTTATTTGGCGTAATACCATTGCCGCCTTCTTTATAAATAGATGCTAATAACATAGCCGGTAATGGGAAGTCTTTACTGACTAAGGGGGTTAAGATTTCGACTGCCTTTTTATTATCTTTATCAACCTTATGGGCAATATAACCGAGTGCAAATTTAGCTAGACGTGAATCTTGTTCCGCAGCCAGTGTAAAGTATTTCCGAGCTAGTTCGGTATTCTGCGGAATATCTTCATATTTAGCTTCCATATAAATACCGCCAACCATCACTTGAGCCTCAATTACACCGAGATCCGCAGCTTTAGTTAAAGAGGTTACGCCATATTTATCGTCAGGGGTATCCTCTATTTGTTGATCATAACGGTAAAAGCCCAGATTATAGAGCGCATTTTTATTGTTCTGTGCTGCAGATTTAACCAACCAACTTAGTGCTTTACTCTCATCAGGTTGAGTACCTATCCCATCTTTATACATTGTGGCTAATGCATAAGCGGATTGGGAGTCAACATCAGCCGTATTTTCAAATTGCTTAAAAGCGGCTTCGGTATCGCCTTGTTGATATAAATCGTAACCAGCTTGTGCGGAATTGGAATGGCCTAATGCATTGATAAAGTAAATGCCAACTGCAATAGCAATTACTATAAATATGCAAAGCCAAACTTTAAGTTGTTTAGTCATTGTTATTCCTTATTAAAGGTCATGTATGACATGACGTGTTCCATCAGTGCACATCGAGTCAATATTTGGTTTTGAGTGAAAATACTACTTAATGGGTAGAATGATTTTAGTTAAGTCTAATTGCTTAAGAAGAAGATTCAATCAGAATTTCCCTTTATTGCTTGCTCAGATTAGCTTTGCACAAGCTTATCAGCGAATGACAGACAAAGGGTGACTGAGACGTTTTAGAGCGTTACAAAATATAAATGACGAAAAACCGTGCAGGAATGTGGGAAGAAATATATTGAGGAAAATAGATAAAACATAGCCCCACAGAGTGGGGCATATGAGTCCACGACATTGCTTTTATTGCTTTAAGTTATAAGTTGTAGCGGCAGGTTACTGACAAGTATCTTCTTGCTGTGCCACTTTTTTATTACGGCTAAATACTTGCGTCAGTGGGGTACGTAATTGTTGCGCTAACATTACCCCTAATAATACAACACCTCCACCAATTAAATGATAGCTTTTTAATTCTTCGCCAAGAGCAAAAACGGCAATAATGGCGGTAAAGACCGGAGCAAGGTTCATAAAGATAGACGTGGTATTTGCCCCTAGCCGCATTACGCCTTGGATCCATAGCGCAGGCGCAATGATGGAGGCGGCGATCCCTGCAAATACGACTAGCCCAATATTGTGGCTGTTGAGTGACACATCATCAGCTAACAAAAAGTTAGGCAATAGCAGAATAACCCCAAAGAACACCTGCACATAGAGTGAATCCCAGCTAGATAATTGGATTGACCAACGCTTAGTTAATACACCGTAGAGGGCATAAGCTGCTGATGCTATTAGCATCATGATTTCGCCTTGGCCTAAGCCATGAGAAAATAATGAGATAGGGTTACCTTGGCTAACGAGCCACGACAGGCCCAATAATGATAGGGCGGAGCCCAATACAATACCAACAGTTGGGATAACACGTAATACGAAAATACTGATCACAACAGTTAATAATGGGATCAGTGAGTTCATTATCCCCATAAAGGTCGCACTGACACTATGGGCAGCGTAATAGGCTAAGCTTTGGTATAGCATCATGCCCAGAGCCCCTAAAATGGCTAATTGCCACCAGTGTTTCATGACGACTTTGTGGTTTCGTAGCACCGAACGTAATACAAATGGGGTCATGACGATTAGCGCCAACGCCCAGCGGTAAAAAGAAATTGCAGCAGGGTCAATAGCCGTGGATGCTGCTTTGTTAACAATCGCATTGATAGACCATAATAAAACCGCAATTAGCGGAAAAAGAAGACTTTTCATTAAAACACTCTCCCGTATCGAATGCGCAGTAGTATACATCTGTCTGGTTTTTTATATATACTGATATTCAGACAATCGATAACGCTTTTCAGACAGGTATCATGGAAACTTCAAAATCAGATATTTGGCAAGTCAGTGAATGCAATATTATTGAGCCTGAACTTATTGCTTTTCGCCACGAGCAAACTGCCGCGCTGACGGAGTACAAATCCCATTCACACCCATTTGGGCAAATGTTATATGTGGTTTGCGGTATTATGGAAATGGAAGTTGCGGGTAAGCACTATTTAGCGCCACCTGAGTTTTGTATTTGGATACCTGCAAATATTTCCCATGCTAGCTTTAATAAAGAAAGTGTCAAATTTCGTATTATTGATTTCTCACATCAATACAATCAAATATTAGCTCAACGGCCGTGCGTGATTAAATTAAGCCCTATATTTCAATCCATCATGAGCGATATGTATCAAAGAGGCATTGTACAACCAGAAACTGAACAAGATCTACGGTTAGCTCATGTACTCATTGACCAGTTTTCATTATCGCCTTGCCAAGATACTTATTTGCCTAACACTAAAGACAAGTTTTTAGCGCCAATCTTACTGGAATTGCAAAATGACCCTGCGGATAATACGACCTTGGCTGGGTGGGCAAAACGTTTTTATACCTCAGAGCGTACATTGTCACGACGCTGCCAACAGGAACTCGGTATGTCATTTAGTGAATGGCGTCAGCGCTTGCGCTATCTTCATGCGGTAGCGGGTCTTGAATGTGGTAAAAGTGTACACGAAGTGGCACTTGATGTTGGATATAGCTCTGCGTCGGCATTTATTGCGATGTTCCAACAAATTTCAGGAGTAACCCCCGACCGTTTTCGAGCGAAAGAGTTTGTGACAGAAGATTAGTTTACATTGGAACGTTAACTCTCATAGGCATCTGGGGCAAAGCGTGGCAAAATATTGCGATGCAAAGCCGTATCGTCAATAGATTGGGACAAAACAGTGAAAATTTTAGTTGATGAAAACATGCCTTATGCTCAGGCATTATTTAGTGAACTGGGCGAAGTTAAAGCTGTACCGGGGCGTCCAATACCCGAACACGAATTAATAAACGCGGACGCATTAATGGTACGGTCGATCACCAAGGTGAATGAATCTCTATTGAAAAATACGCCGGTTAAATTCGTTGGAACGGCAACAGCAGGTTTTGACCATGTAGATACTGCATGGTTGGCAACGGCAAATATTGGTTTTTCTTCTGCACCCGGTTGTAATGCTATTGCGGTAGTGGAGTACGTTATTTCATCGTTATTATTCCTTGCGGAACGTGATAACTTTGATTTACGTGATAAAACAGTAGGGGTCATTGGTGTAGGGAATGTCGGTGGGCGTTTAGCTGAGCGGTTAAACGCTTGGGGCGTAAAAACCTTATTATGTGATCCTCCACGTGCCGCTATGGGCCAACAAGAAGATTTTGTGTCTTTTGAAACCGTATTAGCGCAGGCGGATGTGTTAACTTTCCATACGCCATTGAATCTTTCTGGGGAATATCAAACTTTTCATTTAATGAACCAAACCCACTTAGAAAACCTACGTGATGGCACCATTTTAATTAATGCTAGCCGGGGTGAGGTGGTTGATAACCAAGCATTATTAAAAACATTGCAACAGGGGAAACCGTTGAGTGTGGTACTGGATGTTTGGGAGCCGGAACCTGACTTGTCTACTGAGCTATTAGCTTTGGTCGATATTGGTACACCGCATATAGCAGGTTACACCCTAGAAGGTAAAGCAAGGGGAACGACGCAAGTTTATGAAGCTTACTGTCAATTTATCGGTAAATCCGTGCAAATTTCCCTTTCATCATTGTTGCCAAAACCGGATATTAGCGAGTTAACCTTCAATGGTAAATTAACGCAAAGCCAACTCAAAAGATTAGCCCATCTTGTGTATGATGTACGCCGTGACGATGCCAAGCTGCGCAAGGTAGCAGGTATTAAAGGGGAATTTGATAAGCTGCGTAAAAACTACCAAGAACGTCGCGAATGGTCATCACTCAATGTGGCTTGTGATAACGCCGATGTTGTCGCGCAGCTTAATGCATTAGGGTTCAGTGCTTATTTAGCAAATTAATTGGTATAATTTTTTATCATTAAACGATCTCATTAATGGGGTCGTTTAGTTTTTATTACTAGAGGAATAGCCATGACTGAAGGTTGGAATATTGCAGTATTAGGCGCAACTGGGGCTGTAGGTGAGGCCATTATCTCACTGCTAGAAGAAAGGGAGTTTCCAGTTGGCGAACTGTATTTACTAGCCAGTGAGCGTAGTGCGGGGGAGAGCGTACGTTTTAGTGGCAAAAGTATTCAAGTTGAAGAGGTGAATGGTTTTGATTGGTCGCAAGCGCAAATTGCTTTTTTTGCGGCTAATGAAGCGGTTAGCATGCAATATGCAGAATTAGCGGCACAGGAAGGTTGTATTGTTATTGATACAAGTGGCGTATTTGCTCAAGAACCTGATGTGCCATTAGTGGTACCAAATGTGAATCCTCAAGTTTTAGCTGATTACCGCAATCGTAATATTATTTCTTTGGCAGATAGCTCCGTGAGTCAATTGGTCACAGCGATTAAACCGCTGGTGGACGCAGCAGGCTTAGGGCGAATTACCTTAACGAATATGTTATCTATGTCGAGTTATGGTAAAGCAGCCGTCGATGAACTTGCAGGGCAAAGTGCACGTTTATTAAATGGTATTCCTGCGGAAGAAGGGCGTTTTAGTAAGCAACTTGCTTTCAATATGTTGCCTTTATTGTCAGACATGGAGGGGAGTGTTGTTCAAGAACGCCGTCTTGTTGAACAAGTGCGCAAAGTACTCCAAGATGAAGGTTTACCTGTTGCTGTTAGTTTTATTCAGTCGCCTGTTTTTTATGGAAATGCTCAAGTTGTCTACTTGGAAACGTTACGCCCTTTGAGTGCAGAAGAAGCGAATGAAGAACTTGAACGTTTTGCGGATATTCAGGTCTCAGAAGAAGGGGATTATCCAACTCAGGTAACGGATGCTTCTGGCAATGACCAACTAAGTGTCGGCTGCGTTCGTAATGATTATGGCGTTCCTGAAATATTACAGTTTTGGTCGGTGGCGGATAATGTGCGCTTCGGTGGGGCACTGATGGCAGTAGAAACCGCTGAAAAATTAGCTCAGGAGCTATTCTACTGATGTCAGAACCAACAAAGTTGTATCGGGTTGCGTTAGGGGTCGAATACAACGGTAGTCGCTATTTTGGTTGGCAACGCCAACAAGAAGTGAAAAGTGTGCAAGGGTGCTTAGAAATCGCCTTGTCAAAGATTGCCGCAGAGCCGATCAACGTATTTTGCGCGGGTCGTACGGATGCAGGTGTTCATGCCACTGGGCAGGTGGTGCATTTTGAAACCTCAGCCAATCGCAAAGAAGCGGCTTGGACTATGGGGGCAAATACACATTTGCCTGCGGATATTGCAGTTCGTTGGTGTAAACCTGTGAATGATGAGTTTCATGCACGGTTTAGTGCCACCGCTCGCCGCTACCGTTATGTGATTTTCAATCATCGCTATCGGCCTGCAATTTTATCTAATGGTGTAACTCATTTTCACTACCCATTAGATGAAAAAAGAATGCATCAAGCGGCTCAGTCACTTTTAGGTGAGCGTGATTTTACCTCATTCAGAGCAGTCCAGTGCCAATCAAAGTCTCCATGGCGTAATGTAATGCACGTGAATGTGAGTCGCCATGGTCATTATGTGGTGGTGGATATTAAAGCCAATGCCTTTGTTCACCACATGGTTAGGAATATTGTTGGTAGTCTGTTGGAGATAGGGTGTGGCAATCAAGGTGTTGATTGGATACAACATCTTCTTGAGCTAAAAGATCGCACCAAAGCAGCGGCAACGGCAAAAGCTGAAGGCTTGTATTTGGTGAGCGTCGATTACCCTGAACAATTTGCATTGCCGCAGAATGTTATGGGGCCTCTTTTTCTTGCAGATGAACTGATATAAAGCAAACTTTTTATTTGTCCCATCATTGTTGGGAATGGCATGGACGCTATCATTAATGAGGATTATATGGAATTCATCACTTTTATTATCGACTTTATTTTACACATAGATGTGCACCTTGCTGAACTCGTTAGAGACTACGGTACATGGGTATACGGGATCTTATTCCTGATCCTTTTTTGTGAAACAGGTCTAGTGGTCACACCATTTTTACCTGGGGATTCGTTATTATTTGTTGCGGGTGCAATTTCAGCATTAGACAGCAATGATTTAAATGTTCACTTAATGGTCGCATTAATGATTACTGCTGCGATTATTGGTGATGCAGTGAATTACACCATTGGACGTGTTTTTGGCGAAAGGTTATTTAAAAACCCGGACTCAAAAATTTTTCGTCGCGTATATTTAGAAAAAACCCATGAATTTTATGAAAAACATGGTGGTAAAGCGATTATACTGGCTCGTTTCGTGCCGATAGTAAGAACATTTGCGCCTTTCGTTGCAGGAATGGGGAAAATGTCTTATCGTCATTTTGCCTTTTATAATGTCGCAGGTGCATTTATATGGGTATTATTATTTACCTATGCAGGTTATTTATTCGGTGATTTACCGATTGTACAAAAGAATTTGAAATTATTGATAGTCGCGATTATCTTTGTTTCAATTTTGCCGGGTGTGGTTGAAATTATTCGCCATCGCCGTAAGGCCGCGAAAGAAAAGCGTGCTACAGCGCAAAAAATCGATAACCGTTAAGCGGTTTAAAAAGTTTTTATCTACAGTGAGATATCATTGTGGTTTAATGGCAAAAAATACCTACTGGTGATAACCAGAGTGAATCAGACAAAAAGGTCCATTAATGAGCTGGATTGAAAAAATATTAAAGAAAGGTAACTTGACCCAATCACACAAAGCCAATATCCCAGAAGGGGTTTGGACGAAATGCGATAGCTGTGGGCAGGTGTTATACGGTGCTGAATTAGAGCGTAACTTATCAGTGTGTCCTAAATGTGACCACCATATGCGTATTCATGCACGCCAACGTTTAGAAACCTTCCTTGATGAAGACTCAACGTCCGAATTAGGTAGTGAACTTGAGCCAAAAGACCTCCTCAAGTTTAAAGACTCAAAAAAATATAAAGACCGACTTTCAGCCGCACAGAAAGAAACGGGCGAAAAAGATGCCATTATTGTCATGAAAGGGACCCTAAAAGGGATGCCGGTTGTCGCTGCGGCATTTGAATTCGCCTTTATGGGTGGTTCAATGGCATCGGTTGTTGGTGCTCGTTTTGTCCGCGCAGTGGAACAGGCTTTGGAAGATAACTGTCCATTGGTGTGTTTTTCATCAAGTGGTGGCGCTCGTATGCAAGAAGCGTTGTTATCATTGATGCAAATGGCAAAAACCAGTGCAGCGTTGGCAAAAATGCAAGAACGCGGCTTACCGTATATTTCAGTACTAACTGACCCAACTATGGGTGGCGTTTCTGCTAGTCTTGCAATGTTAGGGGATATTAATGTTGCTGAGCCTAAAGCCCTGATTGGTTTTGCTGGCCCGCGTGTTATTGAACAAACGGTACGTGAAAAACTGCCACAAGGTTTTCAACGCAGTGAGTTTTTACTCGAAAAAGGCGCTATCGATATGATAGTCCGCCGCCCTGAAATGCGTGACCGCTTGGCTGAAGTCTTGGCAATGTTAACGAATAAGCCTAGTTTTACTGAGGCGCCAATTATTATTGCAGAAAATGTAGAAGTTGACATTGATATTACTGATGAGACTGATGGCTTTGAGGTAGACGTACAAGAAAAGGAACCTGCAAAGCATAAAAAAGATGATGAGTAATTTAATCATTCCTAATGCCAAGTCTCCATTGGAGACTTGGCTTTCTTACCTCACCGACTTACATAGCCAAAATATTGATATGGGGTTGGAACGAGTCGGTCAAGTCGCTAGGCAAATGAACCTCACACAGCCTGCACCTCGAGTTATCACTGTCACTGGAACTAACGGTAAAGGGACAACGTGCCATACGTTAGAGTCTATTCTGATGGCATCAGGGCTCAAGGTTGGGGTCTATAGCTCACCACATCTTGTTCGTTATACAGAGCGTGTGCGTATTCAAGGCCAAGAACTTGCAGAGTCAGAGTTTTGCGCAGCGTTTGCGACCATTGAATCACAACGTGAAAACATTTCGCTTACCTACTTTGAATACGGTACCTTGGCTGCATTACAGTTATTTAAGCAAGCTGAGCTGGATGTGGTTATTTTAGAAGTGGGGCTAGGCGGCCGCTTGGATGCAACAAATGTTGTGGATGCCGATATTGCAGCGATCACCAGTATTGCGTTAGATCATACAGACTGGCTTGGGGCTGATAGAGAACATATTGGCTATGAAAAAGCGGGTATTTTCCGTTCTGGTCACTATGGTGTAGTCGGTGAACCTGATATGCCAGCGTCTATTGCTCAAGTGGCGGATAAACTAGGTACGGTGCTTTTTCGTCGTGGTGCGGATTGGCAATATAGTGAACAAGCGGGAAGTTGGTCATGGAAAAGTGCTCAACATGAGTGGCATAATTTACCATTACCGAATGTCCCATTAGCGAATGCAGCAACCGCGCTTGGTGTTATTAGCTGCTTATTATTGATTGATGTTGATATCGCCCAAAAAGTTACAGAAAGCGCAATTCATCAAGGGTTAAAATCGGCTCAATTGCCAGGGCGTTTTCAGGTTATCGGTGAAAAACCATTGATGATTTTAGACGTGGCACATAACCCGCATGCTGCAGGCTATTTAGTCAGTAAATTAGCCGAACTTCCTGTTATGGAAGGGCGTCATATTCGTGCGGTTGTCGGTATGTTAGGTGACAAAGATATTAAAGGCACTCTTGATTGCCTGTCACAGCAAGTTACTGATTGGTATATTGCGCCATTAACTGAATTTAGAGGGGCTGATGTCGCTACGCTTAGCCAACATTTAGCGCAAGCGAATGAATTTGATTCCGTAGAAAAAGCATGGCAACAAGCTTGTCTCGATGCAAAAGAGCAAGATGTGGTTGTTGTGTGTGGGTCATTTCATACTGTCGCCCATGTTATGATGTTATTAGAAAACCAAAAAGGATAGTGCCGGTGGCTAGTAAATTTCAGAATCGTCTTGCTGGCGCCATTGTTCTTGTTGCTGTAGGGGTTATCGTTCTCCCTGCACTGCTTGATGGCGATAAGAAATATAATGAAAATGAATTTGCGGCCATTCCTATTATCCCTAAACCGGGTGATGAAGAAGATATTGAAGCGATAGCGCCTATCGCCAGTACGACATCAACAGCTTCTTCTGAAGGGGCTTCTGAAGCGATGCTGTCAGAAGCGATAACACAGCAGCAAAATGAACAAGTTGAAGCGGCAACATCGACTGAAAATAATCCACCTGCTGTTGTTGAGCCAGTAAAACCAATCAAGCCAGAAGTTAAACCAGAGCCTAAGCCACAACCGAAAGTTGAACCAAAACCGGAGCCTAAACCCGAAGTGAAACCAGCTCCGCAAGGTAAAGCGTTTGTTGTGCAAGTTATTGCCTTAAACAATGCAGCTAAGGTAGAAGAAATTGTGGCAAAACTCAGGTTGTCTGGTTACCAAGTGTATACGGTTCCCGCTAAGCCAGTGAATAATAAACTCACACGTATTTACGTGGGGCCAGAAGCCTCTAGGCAAAGGCTAGAGGCCGCGTTACCAGAGCTAAATTCGATTACAGGGACTAAAGGGATAATTCAAACCTATAAACCTTAAAATTAAAGATCCAATAATCCCTAAAAGGTAAGGGGATTTAGTAACTTACTGCGGCGATTATGATTTTTTCTTTTCGCCGCTATTTTTTTAAATTTGATAGAAAAATGGTTACGCAAACGTTTTCGTTTTCTGTTAGAATGCACTTCGCTGATGTCGTGAGTGCGAATTTTGGAATGGAATATGGTCTGGATAGATTACGCAATTATCGCCATTATTGGCTTCTCGGCACTGGTTAGCTTGATCCGTGGTTTTGTACGTGAGGCATTATCACTAGTGACGTGGGGTTGTGCTTTTTTTGTTGCAAGTACCTTTTATCCTTATTTAGCCAGCTACTTTACGCGCTTTGAGGATATACTTGTTAGAAATGGCATTGCTATCGCTGCATTATTTATTGCCACCCTTATTGTGGGGGCAGTAGTGAACTATGTGATTAGCTCATTAGTACAAAAAACGGGGTTATCAGGCACAGATCGGGTTCTGGGGATCTGCTTCGGTGCGCTGCGTGGTGTGTTAATTGTTTCGGCCTTATTGTTTTTTCTCGATACATTTACACCACTTCCTCAAAGTGAGGATTGGCAGCGTTCGGAACTTATTCCGCAGTTCAGTCATATCATCAGGTGGTTTTTTGACTACCTGCAAAATGCGTCAAGTTTCCTACCGGAGAATATTTCTCCGTCTGGCTGATGAGGAAAGACTAAATGTGCGGTATTGTCGGTATCGCCGGTGTAACACCGGTAAACCAATCGATTTATGATGCTTTAACGGTGTTACAACACCGTGGGCAAGATGCAGCAGGTATTGCCACTATTGATGGCAAAAATAATATTCGTTTACGCAAAGCGAATGGTCTGGTTAAGGATGTGTTTGAAACACGTCACATGCTCAGGTTACAAGGCTGTATGGGGTTAGGGCATGTTCGTTACCCAACTGCGGGGAGTTCAAGTGCTTCTGAAGCTCAACCTTTCTACGTAAACTCACCTTTTGGTATCACCCTTGCTCATAATGGTAATCTGACAAATGCTCATGAACTCACTCGGAGTTTATTTGAAACAGCACGCCGCCATGTCAATACCACATCGGATTCTGAAATATTACTCAACGTATTAGCTTATGAGCTAGATAGGTTTGACCATTTCCCTCTTGAGCCAGATAACGTATTTAGTGCTGTCTCAGCGATGCACAAAAAACTACGCGGCGCCTATGCTTGTGTGGCACTTATTATTGGCCATGGGATGTTAGCATTCCGTGACCCTCATGGTATTCGTCCCCTAGTATTAGGGCGTCGGGTCACAGAGAAGGGTGAGCACGAATATATGGTGGCTTCTGAAAGTGTCGCACTTGATACACTAGGTTTTGAGTTTTTACGGGATGTCGCCCCCGGTGAGGCGGTCTATGTCACTGAGAAAGGCCAATTATTTACCCGTCAATGCGCAGAAAACCCACAATTGACGCCATGTATTTTTGAATACGTTTATTTTGCTCGCCAAGATTCCTTTATTGATAAAGTCTCGGTCTACAATGCAAGGTTGCGCATGGGGCAAAAACTTGGCGCTAAAATTGCCCGTGAATGGGAAGATTTACACATCGATGTTGTGATCCCTATTCCTGAGACTTCGTGTGATATTGCTCTGGAAATAGCACATATCCTTGATAAACCGTATCGCCAAGGGTTTGTAAAAAACCGTTATGTGGGTCGGACGTTTATCATGCCTGGTCAACAAGAGCGTCGTAAATCAGTCCGTCGTAAGCTCAATGCGAACCGAGCAGAGTTCCGTGACAAAAATGTCTTATTGATTGATGACTCAATAGTGCGTGGCACCACATCTGAGCAAATCGTTGAATTAGCGCGTGAAGCGGGAGCAAAAAATGTTTACTTTGCTTCAGCGGCACCGGAAGTGCGTTTTCCGAATGTCTATGGCATTGATATGCCAAATGCTAATGAGCTAATTGCTCATGGTAGGGAAGTGGATGAAATTCGTAAATTAATTGGTGCAGATGGGTTAATTTTCCAAGATTTAGCTGATTTGGTGGATGCGGTTCGTGAGGAAAATCCAGAAATTAATGAGTTCGAATGTTCTGTGTTTGATGGTATTTACGTCACCAAGGATATCGACCAAAGTTATTTAGATTATCTGGAAAACTTACGTAAAGATGACGAGCTAAAATTGAAAGATAAGAGTGAGGTTGAAGACCTCGAAATTTATAACGAAGGCTAAATTTTCGTCATAGTTTCGGTTACAGCGTTGTTGGCTTCATTCAGCTACCCAAGTCACATACTTTTGTATGCTCCTTGGGATAGCTTCATTCAGTTACCCAAGTTACCTACTTTTGTATGCTCCTTGGGATAGCTTCATTTGCCGTCTAGCTGTAACCGAAACTATTTAGAAAATTATAACGTTAAATGAAGGCGTAAGTTACAGTTATATCTGATTTAAAATGCGCAAAATTCGAGTAAACTAGAGGGACATTAACTGCCTATCTGGAGCTATATATGGCTGATTTCAACTCCCTTCCTGATGTGATTAAACCTTTCGTAGATAAAATCAAAGCCACTAAAAAATCCCTTGTTGAAATGACCTTAACCCCCGTTGAAGAATATGTGTGGTGGGAAAGCCGTGTGGGCGGAATGCCTTATTTGCCGCTTGGTGAAAAATACCCAACAAATAGTGAAGGGACACCACTAAAACTGCTTGCGCAAATTAACTTTGCACAAATGCCTAAGTTAGAAAATTACCCAGAAAAAGGGCTGTTACAGTTTTTTATTGGTGGAGATGATTTGTATGGGGCTGATTTTGAAGATAAGCAAAAACAAGAGGATTTTAGAGTTATCTATTGGGAAAATATTATTGAAGATATTAGCCAGTTAACACAAGATTTTTCCTCAGTAATTGCCGCACATACTGATGACTATTACACGCCCATCGACCATCAATATAGTATTGAATACACACCTGCAGAACAATACATTAGTATCGATGATTTCCAGTTCGGGCAGAAAATCCTTGGGGTTGATAACCTCTATGATTATGAAGAACAGTTTGAAGGTGAAGACTTCTATGATGAATGGGTTGAACCTTACAGTGATTCATTTGAATCGGGTGCGCACTGTATTGGAGGCTACCCATTTTTTACTCAATCTGATCCAAGAGAATATGAAGAAAATATCCAGCAATACGAACTATTACTGCAAATAAATACGGATTATGAAATCGGTATTATGTGGGGAGATATGGGCGTCGGTAATTTCTTTATTCACCCAGATGATTTGAAAAAAAGAGATTTTAGTCGAGTAGTGTATAACTGGGACTGTGGCTGATCACCAAAATCCTTAATATCCTATAGGCTTTTGTCGTGTTGGCAGCGCTTTTCTAACCAAGTTGTATATTCTTGGGATGGCTTCATTTGCCGCCAAGCGACAACTGGAAGCCTTTGGTATATAATCGCAAAAAAATCGCGAATTGGGCTGCTAAATGAAAAAACTGATCATCGGGTTAACTGGGGCAAGTGGTGCTATTTATGGCATTAGGCTGCTTGAAGTATTAAAACCTGTCAAAGGGATAGAAACCCATTTGGTGATGAGTGCAGCCGCACGGCAAACATTGGCGTTAGAAACCAAGTTTAGCGTAAAAGAAGTACAACAATTAGCTGACCATTATTATGATAGCCGTGATATTGCAGCGGCAATTTCATCAGGTTCTTTTCGTACTGAAGGGATGGTCATAATGCCTTGCACAATGAAAACCCTTTCTGGGATTGTGCACAGCTATACTGATACTTTGGTGACCCGAGCTGCGGATGTTGTACTCAAAGAAGGGAAAAAACTCGTCCTAGGGGTACGGGAAACGCCATTACATGTCGGCCACCTGCGTTTAATGGTGCAAGCGGCTGAAATGGGAGCCGTGATCATGCCCCCCATGCCTGCATTTTACCATCAGCCTGAAACTATTTTAGATATTGTTGACCAAACCGTTAACCGCGTTATCGACCAGTTTGATATTACCCTTGAACACGATTTATTTCATCGTTGGCAAGGAGCTAAATAATTTAGTACGGTAGTTATGCTTGGTTATTAAGTATTCTTGAGCCAAACATAACACTAGGGTCAGTATTAAGGTTAAAATTTTCCATCGAAATAGGTAAAAACCATTTCGTCTAGAGATATGAGTAGCGTTAAGAAGGGTTACCTTTCTTTGGAAACCAATAAGTCTTCTAATGCAATTTTTAATTCGATAAATTCGAACTGAAACCCCGCTTCTTCTAAACGTTTAGGTATGGCTTGCTGCCCACCTAATACTAAAGCCGCGGATTCGCCTAAAATAGTTTTGATCACAAAAGCAGGCGTGCGGACAAAAGAAGGGCGGTTAAGTACATCCCCTAAAACAGCAGTGAATTGGTCATTATGCACAGGATAAGGTGCAGTCATATTGAAAGGGCCTGAAAGTGTTGGAGTCGTCAGCAAAAAGTAAATCGCATTGACCATATCGTTGATATGTATCCATGGCATGTATTGTTTGCCGTGACCGATTGGGCCACCAGCCCCCATTTTGAAAATGGGCAGAATTTTACCTAGAACCCCACCATTGGGGGATAATACGAGGCCTGTACGTAATAAACACACGCGTGTTTTGTCGGACGCGGCATTTTCAGCAAGGGCTTCCCAATGTTGCGTGAGTTGATGGGTAAATTCGTCGTGGGGTTGTTCATCTTCTGTGACGACAGATTGGCCTTGATCGCCATAGTAACCCACGGCTGAGCCCGATAAAAAGACGCAAGGCGGTGTTTCACTAGCAGCAATCAGTTCAGCGAGTCGCTGGGTGATTTTCCAACGGCTATCACAAAGGCGTTTTTTCTGCTCATCAGTCCAGCGTTTTTCAGCAATAGGTTCGCCAGCTAAGTTAATGACGGCATCAAAGTCATTGAGATGATTGACGTCATTTAACGTTGTCCAACATTCAACAGCCTTACAAAAATGGCTATACACTTTTTGTGGCGAACGGCTCAATACTGTGACCTGATGACCAAGGGAAATGAGTTTTTGGACAAGAGGCGTACCAATGAGCCCCGTACCACCAGTGATGAGTATATTCATTTTTTGCACCCCTTAAAGCCTCGCCAATGATGAATGTTTACATTATCAATTTTATCGCTGTAATTCAGTGATTGTATGGTTTTTATTTTCTAACTATAGCATTTATAAACTAAGTTTGTGTATTCCGGCGACACGAATGTAAAAATATTGTTACCAATACACATCTTCTCGTCCGATGATCTTTTTTGTGATAGCAACTCAATGCAAATTCAGCTAGGATCGAAAACCGAATGTTAGTTAAAGCATATCTTGTATTGCCTTTTATTGCGGCAATCAATCTATGGCATAAGCTGTTTCAGGCAATTTTGAAAAGGTTTACAGGATGGAACAACAAACCGAAGTCGTTGAGTGGGTAGATATTGTTGATGAAGATAATATCGTGATTGCTCAGGCAACCCGTAGCCAAATGCGAGCTGAGAACTTACGCCACCGTGCAACTTACATTGTGGTGCATGATGGCATGGGGAAAATATTGGTGCAACGACGTACTGAAATTAAAGATTTTCACCCTGGTTTTTTAGATGCAACGGCGGGTGGCGTTGTTACACAAGGTGAGAATATTCTTGATTCTGCTAAACGTGAAGCCGAAGAAGAGCTGGGTATAGCAGGCGTGCCTTTTGCCGAGCATGGCCATTTTTATTTTGAAGATGAGCACTGCCGTGTATGGGGTGGGTTATTCAGTTGTGTGAGCCATGGCCCTTTTGCATTGCAAGAATCAGAAGTGGCTGAAGTGAGTTGGTTAACGGCTAAAGAAATCAGTGCCCGTTGTGATGAATTTACCCCTGATTCTTTAAAAGCACTTTCTTTATGGTTAACTCGTAATAACGAGTCTGAAAAAGCCATTACTTGTGCTGAAAACTCTCAATAAATAAGTTTTAAATTTTAAAAGGGCTATTTTATTTAGCTCTTTTAATTATTTCTATCATATTCAAATCGTTAGCAAGGTATATTTCTGACTAGTATATAATTATTAGTTATATAAAACTTGCACGTTACACGATGTATTCATTTCAACTCTAGATATAATATGATTGAGCTTCGCATTTATCGCTTGCGATATTATGTAATTGCTTGATGTATAAAATAACGCTTCGAGAGAATAAAAATGACAATTCATAAAGCAGACCTCCTTTTGAAACACCAACACCTTGAGAATGTAACAAACAAAGCACGTGAAATTATGGAGCGTGAAGGTATTGAAGCTTTAATTGCAACGGTAGGGGATAATTTTTATCACTTAACCGGTTTTGCCAGCTTCTTTATGTATACCTTTAGGCAGACTGGCTCTGCAATTGCTGTTATTTTTCGTGACCCTTCAATTGAATCTTTGGTGATCATGAATGAATTTGAAGCCGCAAATTTATCGCTTCAAATGCCAAATGCTAAAATTAAAACATTCCCAATATGGGTCGATGTTGACGATCCTTATAATCCTGATAACGGTAAAGTGGTAAAAGCACGGCCGATAAATAGCCCGATAGAAACCATTTTTACGCTCTTAAAAGAGGCGTTATCTGAAGCTGATGTTTATGGTAAACCGGTTGCGATTGAACTAAACCAAATAACCCATATGGGAAAAACATGGTTAGATAAAGTTATCCCAAGCTTAAACTTAGTAGATTCATCCGCTTTATTTAATGAGTTGCGGATGATTAAAAGTGAGTGGGAAATTGCTCACCTAAGAAAATCTGCACAAATTACAGAGGCGGGGATCGCAGCAGCAAGCCAATTAATTAAAGTGGGATGCACCTCTGCGCAATTGACTGCGGCATTTAAAGCTAAAGTGATGGAATATCCAGAGACTAATTATAGTCGTTTTCACCTTATTTCAGTTGGCAGCGATTTCTCCCCGAAAATGTTACCCGATGACGTGCCAGCCAAAGAGGGTGATCTCATTAAATTTGATTGCGGGGTAGATGTTGCAGGCTATGGTGCTGACATAGCACGCACATTTGTCGTCGGTAAGCCGGATGAAAAAGTGAGCCGTATTTATCAAACTATTTTAAAAGGTCATCAATATATGCTAAGTCGCATAGCACCCGGCGTGGCATTAAGTGACGTTTTTAATGAGACGATGGCACTAATCCGTTCTTCAGGGTTACCGTATTATAACCGTGGGCACCTAGGTCATGGTGATGGGGTATTCGTTGGGTTAGAAGAAGCCCCTTTTGTGAGTTCAGCAACGACAGAAGTCTTTCGTGCTGGCATGGTAATGAGTTTAGAAACACCATATTACGGGATTGGTGTTGGCGGTATTATGATTGAGGATATGCTGCTAATTACTGAAGATGGTGTTGAGATGTTAAGCCATTTGCCTCGCGAATTGGTTTCATTAGGGTAAATGGAATAAGGAATTTTCTATGAAATGGTACCATTATTTAGTGATTTTCCCGATCCTAGCATTAACGGTGGGCATTTATTATGCTAACCAAGTAGAACCTTTTGTGATGGGGCTACCCTTTTTAATGTTTTGGATTGTTGTATGGGTGATTATTACCGCCTTAGTGATGTTACTGATAAATGTATTAGATAATAAAAATACTAAGGAAACATCATGAGCTCTGCGTTAATTATTATTACCATTTTTTTCCTTTTTAGTATCTATCTTGCTATTCGGGCTAAAAAAGGGAAAACGATGGATCACGAAGGTTGGTCTGTCGGTGGGCGTAGTTATGGCGCTCTATTGGTTTTTTTACTGAGTGCAGGGGAAATCTACACAACATTTACTTTCCTTGGTGGGAGTGGTTGGGCATATGGCAAAGGCCCTGCTATTTTATACACATTAGCCGTCAATGCATTTATGGGGATCTTTTTATATTGGGTACACCCGAGAGTTTGGCGTTTTGCAAAAGATAATGATGTTAGGACAATTTCTGAATTATTTGCTAAAAAATACCAAAGTGCAGGCTTAGGGCTACTGATTAGCTTAATTTCTATTGCTGCAATGGTGCCTTTATTCGTTTTACAACTTAAAGGATTAGGCATTATAGTTTCTCAAGCATCTTATGGTGCTATCCCCGCAGATATGGCGATTTGGATTGGTATTATTGCTGTCACCTTATTTGTAATGATTTCAGGTATTCATGGCTCAGCTTGGACATCGGCACTTAAAGATTTAATGATCTTAATTGTAGTTGTGTTTATTGGTATTTATATTCCATTACATTACTACGGTAGTTTTGGTGAGATGTTTAAAGCCATTGATACTGCAATGCCAAGCTTCTTAACTTTCTCAGATACAGGGCTCAATATTCCTTGGTATATTTCGACGGTATTTCTGTCAGTGGTTGCTTATTTTTGCTGGCCTCATTATATGGCGGCGGTATTTACTGCAAAAGATGAAAAATCTCTGAAGCGAAATAGTATTTTAATTCCAGCGTACAGTTTGATTATGTTATTTGCTTTTTTTGTGGGTTACGCATCAATTCTACAAATTCCGCATCTTGAAGGAGCCGCTGTAGATTTATCCCTGTTTGAAATATCGAAAGAAACGTTTTCACCTGTTGTCGTTGGGTTTATTGGCGCAGCAGGGATGTTGACCGCTTTAGTGCCGGGCTCAATGTTGTTACTCACAACGTCTAACATGCTTGCAGGTGTGGTGCAAAAAGCACTAGGGGTGAGTGAGGAAAAACAACAATCAGGGATGTATGCACGTTTTATGGTGCCACTTGTTGCATTAGTGAGTCTGTATTTTATATTCCACAGTAATGACACGCTGGTCGCAATCATGCTATTAGGGGTTAATATTGTGGCACAGTTCTTCCCTGCGCTGCTGATGAGCTTTAAACAACATAATCCAATGACCCCTGCGGGTGCAATTTGTGGGATTATGGCAGGGGTATTATTCCTTGCAGTGACGTATATTGAAAAAATTTCGTTAGCTCAATTGTTCCCATGGTTAGGGGAAGGCTTAAGCTATATGAATATTGGTATTGCTGCATTTATTCTGAATATTATTATTGCGTGTGCTGTGTCGGTATTTACGCGTAAAAAATTATAATTATTTTCATTGCTACAGTTAAATTATTAATTGAGTTTTAATTTAAGTTTGGCATCAGTTTTAAACCTATTTTAAATAATGGTGCGATATTAAATTTGATGGTTTTATTTTGTTGTATAAACAAGGCTTAGCTTTATTATTAATTATGTCATCTGACAGTTTCTTATTTCCTTAATAGTAAACATTAATATGGAAGATATAATTATGCCAAATAATAAATCAGTTGAGTTATTAAAGAATCAGAAAGGAAAAGATAAGTGCCCACCTAATAAGCTAGCTTTATACACTAATATTAATTATAACAATTCAGAACTTGGCGATATTCTTCTTATCTCTCCCAACATTCAACTTGATCAACAAGAGTTAGCATCGTATGGGTTTGATGTTGGTCATCATGATGGGGTTTCTTGTGTTGTTAATAATATGGGTCAGTCAGCCACTCTCGTTGCTGGGCTTAATCTTGATGGGGAAATACTCAAAGTCCTTGCGATGACATCAATCCCTTCTCTTGTTGATTACGGTTGGAATGATGCGACCCGCTCAGTGGTTTCTGCTCCCGTTGAACTAGTGGAGCTTGTGATATCGTCTCAAAATCCAGCTGAATTAAAATTAGGCCAACAAGAGCACTTTGAATTTAAAATAGAAAATAAAAGCGGTGTCGATGTCCCTGATGTAACGTTGGATATTACGTCTAAGAATAGTGGTGTAGTTGAAATTATTTCCTATCCTAATACGGTTAATCTCCCTGCAGGAGCCATAACGACAGTTGAGGTATTAGTCGATGGAAAGGGGCTGGGTAATACTGAGTTAAGCGTACGAATTAATACGCCAATCGGTTTTATTAATCAAAACAATAATACTTATAGTGTGACAGCAAAAGTGAATGGCGTTGTGAATTTAACACTGATGGTTGATAGGCAAGTTACTTTACTGAGGGGGATCACAAAGCGCATACCATTAAAGATCACTAATAAAAGTGAAATACCAGTTAATGGTGCTGTCATTGAAGCTGAATCAGAGAATGAATTACTTATGAGAGTGAGTGACATTGACCCGATAGTCAATATTGATGCAAATGATTCGACAGTGATTGATATCCCACTCAATACAAGTGTATCACGAGTGGGAAGCACAAGGTTAATTTGCAGTATAACGCCTCCTGCCGGCTATGAAAATGAAGGCGACCATAATGTTAGTTCTAATATCATAGTCACTGCAGAAAAAGATTTAGAGGTCTTACAGAAATATCAGGCAAGTTGGGCTGGGGAAGGTGGTTATCTTTATAGTTATATGCTGACATTAATATCAGAAAATACACGGGTCACTTTATGGGAGTTATCCTTCCAATTACCTGCTGGAGCGAAAGTCTCCGAAAATTGGTATGAAAGCCAGAAAAATTGGTTAAATAAGAGGGAGTCTGGTGGGAATGTGATACTGAGTAATACTAGTGGGCATACAATTGACCCTGGTGTTGAACTCCCATTACAAATTCAGTTAGTTTATCCTAACCAAGCTGAAGCCTATGAATATATTTACAGCCTTCATCTTCGACAAATCAGATAAGGTGTTTCTCATTCAGTTGATACATGAGTATTGAGTGAGGGAATTTTCATTTGGTTGCTGTTTGTTATCTTGGTGAAAAACGGAATGTGTTGCACACATGTCATTATCAAGAATATATTTGCAAGCCGTATTGCGCTGCTATTAGAGATTAAATTTTTTTATAAAAAAGCCAGTCAGTTGAAAGTAACCTGACTGGCTTTTTAACATCAATTATTTATTGATTAGGCATTTTCGTTTTGTACTGCTTGGATAGCAGTTAACGCAACGGTATAAACGATATCATCAACTAATGCACCACGAGACAAGTCATTGACTGGTTTACGCATACCTTGCAGCATTGGACCAATAGAGACTAAGTCAGCAGAACGTTGTACGGCTTTATACGTGGTATTACCGGTATTTAAGTCTGGGAAGATAAATACGGTCGCTTTACCTGCAACTGGTGAATTAGGCGCTTTGGATTTAGCAACATCAGCCATTACTGCGGCATCGTACTGCAATGGGCCATCAATCATCAAGTCTGGACGTTTTTCTTGTGCTAAACGTGTTGCTTCACGTACTTTCTCAACATCACTACCAGCACCTGAATCACCTGTAGAGTAAGAAATCATCGCAACGCGTGGGTCAATACCGAACGCTTTTGCAGAATCAGCAGATTGAATAGCGATTTCTGATAATTGCTCTGCAGTTGGGTCTGGGTTGATAGCACAGTCACCATAAACAAATACTTGTTCAGGTAATAGCATAAAGAAGACGGAAGAAACTAATGAACTGCCCGGTGCTGTTTTAATTAATTGCAGCGGTGGACGGATAGTGTTGGCAGTGGTATGGACCGCGCCTGAAACGAGGCCATCAACTTCACCTTTTTCAAGCATCAGTGTCCCTAGGACGACATTATCTTCGAGTTGTTCACGAGCAACAACTTCAGTCATACCCTTGTTCTTACGTAGCTCAACCAAACGAGCGACATATTCTTCACGTACTTTGACAGGGTCAACAATTTCAATTCCTGTACCTAGCTCAATACCCTGCGCTGCAGCAACACGACGAATATCATCAGGGTTACCTAATAAAATACATGTTGCGATCCCGCGCTCTGCACAGATAGAAGCCGCTTTGACTGTACGTGGCTCATCACCTTCAGGAAGAACGATTCGTTTACCTGCTTTGCGCGCTAATTCCGTTAATTGGTAGCGGAATGCAGGTGGTGATAAGCGATTAGGGCGCTCAGAATCTGCAACCAGTGATTCAATCCAATCACTGCTAATATGACGAGCAACGTAGTTTTGAATTTTTTCAATGCGTTCATGGTCATCTGCGGGAACTTCTAAGCTAAAACTTTGCAGATTCAAGGATGTTTGCCATGTGTTGCTTTTTACCATGAAAACCGGAAGGCCCGTCTCAAACGCTTGTTCACACAGTTGACGGATTGGTGCATCGATATTGTAACCACCAGTGAGTAGTACAGCACCAATTTCAACACCATTCATCGCGGCAAGCGAAGCAGATACCAGTACATCAGGACGGTCTGCTGAGGTCACTAATAAAGAGCCTGGGCGGAAGTGCTCAAGCATGTGCGGGATACTGCGCGCACAGAACGTGACTGATTTAACGCGACGAGTTTTAATTTCACCTTCGTTAACAATTTCAGCGCCTAAGTGTTTTGCCATATCAATTGCACGAGTGGCAATTAAATCAAAATTCCATGGAATTGAAGCGAGCACAGGTAAATTTAATGACGCTAACTGTTTCGTATCAAGATTAGCAACAGTTGCTTTGGTGGAGTCATCAAAAATTTCAGACAAATCAGGACGCGTGCGACCTTGCTCATCAACAGGTGCATTTACCTTGTTAATGATAACACCGATAATGTTTTTATTACGTTGACCACCAAACTCATTACGGACAAGTTCTAAACGCTCTTGCATTTGTGTAATGTTACTATTACCAGTAGCAGTAACGAAAACAATTTCAGCACCCAATGTTTTGGCAATTTCATAGTTTAATGATTGAGCAAATGAGTGCTTACGGGTAGGAACAAGACCTTCAATAAGAATAACTTCTGCATTTTTTGTGTGCTCATGATAACGAGCAACAATTTCTTCCATTAAGACGTCTTTTTTCGACGAGGTTAGCAGCGATTCAACGTATTCCATGTTTAATGGTTCAACAATGGTAGTAATACTTGAATGCGAACGAAGTACTTCGGTAGTTTGGTCTTTATTGCCAGAGACGCGTGGCTGTGCGATAGGTTTGAAAACGCTTAATTGAACACCTTTTTGTTCCATTGAGCGAACGACACCTAGGCTAACGCTAGTTAAGCCAACGCTGGTGCCAGTAGGTATTAACATAATTGTACGGGACACGGGAACCTCTTTATTTCGGTTACTCTAATGACAAAACGATACCGCCAGCAGGTTGCTGGCGGTAGAAGTTGCTTATGCGGTTAAACGCGCAGTATCTTGGGCAATAACCAATTCTTCATTGGTTGCGATAACCAGCGCTGGGCGGCTTTGATCGGTAGTGATTAAACCTTCTTTACCGAAGCGTGCCGCTAAGTTGCGTTCGTGGTCATATTCGAAACCAAGGATTGCCAGTTTCTTCAAGGTGATTTCACGAACTTGTGCTGAGTTTTCACCAATACCACCTGTGAAGATGATAGCATCAAGGCGGCCTTCCATCAGTGCACTATATGCACCCACGTATTTCGCTAAACGATGGCAGAAAACATCCATTGCGCGAGTTGCGTCTTCTTGAGTGCCATAGTTGTCTTCAACATAACGGCAGTCGCTGGTCACGCCTGTTAAGCCAAGTAAACCTGATTCTTTAGTCAGCATTTTATTGATTTGTTCAACGCTCATACCTAAAGAATCATGTAAATGGAAAATGATTGCAGGGTCGATATCACCACTACGTGTTCCCATTACCAGACCTTCTAATGGCGTTAAGCCCATGGAGGTATCAACACATTTACCGTTAACAATCGCAGTCACAGAACCACCGTTGCCTAAGTGGCAAGTGATAACATTGAGCTCATCAACAGGCTTATTCAGTTTTTTTGCAGCTTCACGGGAAACATAGTAATGGCTTGTACCGTGCGCGCCATAACGGCGGATACTATGCTCTGAATAGAGTTCGTATGGCAATGCATACAGATAGGATTCTTGCGGCATGGTCTGGTGGAATGCGGTGTCAAAGACAGCAACATTTTTATTGACCAAGTGCGGGAATGATTTTCTTGCTTCTTCAATACCAATAAGGTGAGCAGGGTTGTGCAGTGGTGCGAATGGGATAGCCGCTTCAATACCGGCAATAACGTCATCAGTAATTAAAACCGAAGACGTGAATTTTTCACCGCCGTGAACAATACGGTGACCGATAGAAGTGATCTGCTCTGACAACTCTGGTTTTTCAGCAAGAATGGTGTTAACAATGAAATCCAATGCTTCGCTATGCGCCGCACCAGCACCTAAAGGAGCTTCCTTTTTAGCACCGTCCATTTTCCACTTAATACGAGCTTCAGGGAGGTTGAAGCACTCCGCTAAACCGGATAAAAATTCATCTCCATTAGTCGGATCGATGATGGCGAATTTCAGTGAGGAGCTACCGCAGTTTAAAACCAGTACCAGCTTACTTGACATGGAAATACCTATCGTTAATTGTTGTTGTGAAGCCTTTTGAAAAACATGAAAAGACTCAGATTAAAAATATATTGCTAGAGCCTAGCGTATTTATGACCTGAAACATCATGATTGATATCATGTTAAAGGCGAAAAAGTTAAAGATCGTGAGACCTTTAGGGGTTGATAAAGCAGGCGCTATCCTTTTTTGCAAAGGCATATAAAAGTAAACCTCTGCACCTAGTGTTGAAATAACGACCAAAAACCCCAATATATATAACTGTTGTCTATCTTCAGTTTCGAAGATGGATAAAGTTACAAAGTAACAAATGCAACAGCAATTCTAAATGTGGCAGATTCTACTAAAATTATTTTATATTTTATACGTTTTTTTTAAAAATAGAGACTTTGATTGATTAAAATCATAAGTGACGTATAAAGTGGTGTTATAGCACAGGGTTACATTGCTATTAGAATAGCTGATATTTAGTAAAGTGACTTAACTTAAGGTAAATGTAATGAAATAATTTCGTTATCTTAAATGTGCTATCATTTTACCATGGTGCAATCTACAAATTATTGCCTCAGTTTTTCAGAAGTCGATAGGAAACGTTTCATGAGTACATTACAAAGTACACCGCCCGGTTTTTTTAAACGCTTTAGATTAGGTAACCGCTATCTGAAGACCTTTCCTATGGAGAAAAAACTGTCGCCAATTTTCCCCGAAATTCGTATCAACAAAGCAGTTCGCTTTGGTATTCGTTTTATGCCGCCCATTGCAATTTTTACATTAGCATGGCAAATCGCGTTAGGTGGGCAATTGGGACCCGCCATTGCTACGGCTCTTTTTGCCTGTAGTTTGCCAATGCAAGGCCTATGGTGGTTAGGTAAACGTGCTGCGACGCCTCTACCATCTAGCTTGCTGAGCTGGTTTCATGAGATCCGTGATAAATTTACTGAAGCAGGAATTGCCATGGCACCGATTGAGCAGCAACCTGATTATATGGCGTTAGCTGACTTGCTAAAGCGCGCATTTAACCAATTAGATCGTTCCTTTATGGAAGATATTTAAGAGATAATTTCTATTAAAAGGTAGATTTAACAATAAGTAATGTAAAAAGGGTGTTTAGATCAATAAAAGTTGTGTTTTCACTGTCTATGATTAATGTTGAATGCGAAGATAAGCCATACTTTTTAGTGGGAGAACCATGATGGAAATGACTAACGCACAACGCTTGATCTTATCGAATCAATATAAAATGATGACCATGCTTGACCCTGATAATGCAGAACGTTATCGTCGTCTACAAACCATTATTGAACGTGGTTATGGGTTACAAATGCGTGAGTTAGACAGAGACTTCGGCCATTTAAGTGAAGATACCTGCCGTACTGTTATTGATATCATGGAAATGTACCATGCACTGCAAGTTTCTTATAGCAACATGGCTAACAAGGAAGAGATTGATGGCCGCCGTGTGCAGTTTTTGGGCTTTGATGCCGCAACAGAAGCACGTTATTTGAGCTACGTCCGCTTTATGGTAAATACAGAAGGGCGTTATACCCACTTCGACAGCGGGACGCATGGGTTTAACTCACAAACGCCAATGTGGGATAAATATGTACGGATGTTAGCGATTTGGCATGCTTGTCCACGCCAGTATCATCTTTCAGCGGTAGAGATTTCCCAGATCTTCAATGCTTAGTGCTCGTCGTATTTTGCGCTGTAGCGTTGTTGACTGCGTTCGGCTACTCGTCTCTGGTCGCTTAGCTACAGCACAAACTTCTTAGAGTAAATTTGTTCGTCATACTTCTACTTGGCGTCAAGGCGAATAATTTAGAGCAAATGAAATTAATAAGTATAAAAATTTCAAACTCAAACTCAAACTCAAACTCAAACTCAAACTTAAATTAACATTTCTTTTCTGTTTTAACTCTCCAGTGCACTCAAATCTAAGTCATTAACGCAAATCTTGATTATTTTTGTTATTGAGGTTGCGCATTGGCGTCTATTTAGCGTTAACTAAGAGATAGAATCGATTCAAGAACAAGAAAGGGGTAGACGTGAAATTAAAGGCAAAAGGGTTTCTATTTGATTTAGATGGCACATTAGCAGATTCGCTCGCAGTGGTTGAGCGTTGTTGGTGTAAGTTTGGTGAGCGTATCGGTAAAAGTGCTGAGGAAATTATTAGCTATATTCATGGGAAGCCAGCATTAACCAGTTTACGTCATTTTTTACCCGATGCGACTGAAGAAGAGGTCATGGATTATTTCCGCTGGTTAGAGAAAATGGAAAGTGAAGATATGGAAGGGGTGGTTGCCTTGCCGGGGGCTGTAGCGCTATTAACGCGTTTAAATGAAATAGGTGCACCTTGGGCAATCGTGACTTCAGGAACAGTGCCAATCGCTCATGGTCGTCAGCAAGCAGCGGGTCTACCGGAACCAAAACACTGGGTAACCTTTGAAAAGGTAACTAAAGGTAAGCCAGATCCAGAGCCATTTTTATTAGGTGCAAATGTACTTTCTTTATCGCCAAAATCCTGTATTGCTTTCGAAGATGCTACGGCAGGCATTCATTCTGCACTTAGTGCTGGCTGCCAAGTCGTTGCAGTCCATGCGCCAGAAGAAATGGCCCGTCGTGATGAAATTAATGTAATCATCAATTCATTGGCACAAATTTCAGTTATGGGCCCCGACAATAATGGGGATTATGAACTTTTAGTGTCTAATTCGGATTAATGATGATCTAATCAAAGAAATTCTCCGTAAAACATGGTTAACTAAAGAAAAACTTTAGCAATGTATTTTTTCGTCGAAAGGGGATATTTTGAACGGAGAATTGCTGTGGGTATTAACCTTACTGTTGATCGCGATAGTTTTATTTACCACAAATAAAATCCGTATGGATGTGGTTGCGCTATTAGTGATTGTCGCTTTTGTTCTGAGTGATACTTTAACACTTGAGCAAGCAACGGCAGGGTTTGCTGACCCTAACGTACTATTGATTGCGGCTTTATTCGTTATAGGTGACGGTCTTGTCCGAACTGGCATCGCATATCAAATGGGGGATTGGCTTGTTCGCGTAGCAGGAAGCAGCGAAAGCAAGATGCTGGTTTTTTTAATGCTCACCGTTGCGGGGCTGGGTGCATTTATGAGTTCAACAGGGGTGGTTGCTATCTTCATTCCAGTCGTTCTCAGTGTTTCTGCCCGGATGAAAACTTCCCCAAGCCGTCTGATGATGCCACTTGGTTTTGCAGGGCTAATGAGCGGCATGATGACATTGGTTGCAACGCCTCCGAATATGGTTGTTAACAGTGAATTGGTTCGTGAGGGGATTGAAGGCTTTAAGTTTTTCTCAATTACACCTATCGGTATTCTGATTTTATTGGCGGGTATAGCCTATATGTGGGTTACACGTCGCTGGTTAGGAAGCAACGAGCCAGACAAACTCCCTGAACGCTATCAGCGTAGTTTTCGTGATTTAATTCGTGATTATAAATTGACTGGTAGAGCACGCCGCCTCGCTATTCGCAAAGGCTCGCCATTAATAGGCCATACCCTTGATGAATTACACCTACGTTCTCGCTATGAAGCAAACGTAGTGGGCATTGAGCGCTGGCGTAAATTCCGTCGTGTTATGGTCAGTGCGACAGGGGGGACGGAACTGCGCGAACGTGATGTTTTATTGGTTGATATTTCGGTCAGTGATGATGAGTTGCGGCAGTTTTGCAGTGAGCAATTACTCGAACCAATGATTTTACGTGGTGATTACTTTTCTGACCAATCCCGCGATGTGGGAATGGCTGAAGTTTCCATGAACCCTGATTCAGAACTGCTTGGTAAAACGTTAAGGGACATTAAATTTCGTACTCGTTATGGGCTTAACGTCGTCGGGATCCGTCGTGATGGTAAAGCATTGGATGGAAAGTTGGTTGATGAACCACTAAGACTTGGCGATATCTTGCTGGTAATTGGTGATTGGAAGTTAATCCGTATTTTATCCACTAAACCACGTAATTTTATTGTATTAAACCTTGCTGCGGAAGTAGAAGCAGTTGCGCCAGCGTCATCACAAGCTCCCCATGCGCTATTTTGCCTAGCCCTAATGGTGGCAATGATGGTGACTAATGAAATTCCAAACTTTATCGCTGCGCTGATTGCGTGTTTGTTAATGGGTAAATTCCGTTGTATTGATATGGAAAGTGCTTATAAGTCTATCCATTGGCCAAGTATTATTTTAATCGTAGGGATGATGCCGTTTGCTATAGCTTTACAGGAAACAGGGGGGATTGCCCTTGCGGTTGACGCGTTGATGAAAGTTGCAGGGGGGTTAGGCCCTCATGTGATGCTGTTATGTCTCTTTATCTTATGCGCTACTATTGGTTTGTTTATCTCAAATACTGCAACTGCGGTGTTAATGGCCCCTATTGCGATTGCTGCCGCACGTCAAATGGAAGTTTCACCGTTGCCATTTGCTATGGTGATTGGGATTGCGGCTTCAGCTGCCTTTATGACGCCAGTTTCATCTCCTGTTAATACATTAGTTCTTGGCCCCGGCGGATATAAATTTGCTGACTTTTTGAAAATGGGAGTGCCATTTACTATTATTGTTATGTTAATTAGTGTGGCAGTTATTCCGATACTATTTCCTTTTTAAGCTCATAGAAATTAATTTTAGCAAAAAGCTCTAATCTATATTAGAGCTTTTTGCTATTAAAATTAATGATATTTTTAATATTTAATATATTTTAAAAGAAATTTTTTTGTTGATATTCTCTGTAATTCAATACATTTCAATTATAGGTGAATAAAATGAGTCAAAATGAATCATGGGGAGATGATAAATTCAATTATGGTTATTGTGACTTTGAAAATTATTGGGGGGAGACATTGTCACATGTTGAACTAACTCACTTCGTTGCAGGTTATTTTGATGTGACTAAAAAACTTGCTACGTCAATAAAACTATATGATATTCCAGATAAATCTGAGCTAAAAAAAGTATTTACCATATTATTTGAACGAAATAAAATAGATTCATATGATTTTTGGTCAATAAAATTTGTGACGAAGAAAGGGGAAGTATATAAAACTAAAGAGCCTTTACGTTGTACTATCTCTATTGATGACTCTGAATATGTAATACTAGGTATTAATGGGGATAAAAAAACATTTTATATTGCATTTTCTACTATGATAGGTTGCAATAAAAAGCTAGTGAAGGTTGAATAACCTTTTTTATAGAATAAACTCGAATCTAATTTGCTATTATTAGATTGGTAAATCAACAGATATATAAGTAGATATAAAATACTACTACTTATATATTAATTGCTGATTTCATCTAAAGATAAAGTAAAACTGGGTACGAAGGTTTTCATAAAATATTCCATCTCTGGGCTATTTCGTTCCGCTAACATTTTCTCTAGACGCCTTTTGGCTAATTTAAACTCACTATTCCCTGCGGACAGCTCTTCTAGACATTTTAAATAGGCACATAATGTATCTGCTTGTTTTACGATAAAATGCTCTTCTTCCGATTGTAAATCTTCAATAATTAATTCTTTAAAGTCGTCTTGTAATTCTTCAGGTAGCATGTCGATAAGCTTTTGTTGCGCAAATTTCTCTATTTTTTTATATTCATGGGCTATTTGTTGATTATGATACTTGATAGGAGTAGGGAGGTCACCGGTAATGACTTCACTGGCATCATGGTACATGGCAAGTAGTGCGATTTTCTCTGCGTTTACATTACCTGCAAACTTACGGTTTTTAATGATGGCAAGTGCGTGAGCGACCATAGCAACCTGTAAACTATGCTCAGAGACATTTTCAGTACGTACATTGCGCATAAGTGGCCAGCGGTGGATCAGTTTCATTCTAGCGAGATGGGCAAAAAAGTAGCTCATAATTCCTCTTCATATTGTTTGTAGGCCATAGAAATTATATCGAAAATAGAAGTAAAGTGATATCAGTTTATTGTTTTTTTAATTAGTTATTTCTAAAATATAAAATAAATAACATTCAATTATCAATCGCAATCCGAATATCTATTTTGGAACTTTTTAATTAATATATTAATTATATTGAATTATAATATTAAAAAAATATAATGGACTTTTAAATAAGAAATAAAGGGGCAATATGAAATACTTTCCATTTATATTATTGGGGTTTTTCCTTGTGGCAATCTATTTTATTTCTATTATTTGATAATCAAAATAATACAGTCAATAAAAGATGATGAAATGTAAAATTTAACAAGCCTCCAAATAGGAGGCTTTATTTTTGGAATAACTAAAATACCATATTACTGGCGATAACCTTCTAAGAAACGGCCAAATTTATTAATCGCCATTTCTAAATCATCTGCATAGGGTAGCGTGACAATTCTAAAATGATCAGGTTCAGGCCAGTTAAATGCAGTGCCTTGAACTAATAGCACTTTTTCTTGTAATAACAAGTCTAAGATCATTTTTTGGTCGTCATGAATATTAAAGCGTTTAATATCAATTTTTGGGAACATATACAGCGCCCCCTGAGGTTTAACACAAGAAACCCCTGGAATTTGGTTAATCAGTTCCCAAGCGCGTTCGCGCTGTTCATATAGGCGACCACCTGGCTGAATAAATTCGCTAATGCTTTGATAGCCACCGAGAGCCGTTTGAATGGCATGTTGCATAGGGACGTTGGCACATAAACGCATTGAGGCTAACATTTCTAACCCTTCAATATAGCCTTTAGCATGCTTTTTAGGACCATTTAGTACCATCCAACCTTGACGGAAACCAGCAACGCGGTAGGTTTTTGATAAACCATTAAACGTGATGGTTAATAAATCCGGTGCTAATGCTGCGATTGAATGGTGGACTGCACCATCATATAGAATTTTATCGTAAATCTCGTCCGCATAAATGATGAGATTATGTTGTCGAGCAATTTCGACGATTTCCATCAACAGGTCTTTGCTATATACAGCACCTGTTGGGTTATTGGGGTTGATAACAACGATACCACGGGTTCTTGGTGTAATTTTTTTGCGGATATCTTCGATATCTGGCATCCACCCTTGTTGTTCATCACACATATAATGAACGGCTTTCCCACCAGATAGGGAGACGGCGGCGGTCCACAGAGGGTAGTCAGGTGCAGGGACAAGCATTTCATCCCCATTATTAAGTAACGCTTGCATTGCTTGCACAATGAGTTCTGATACCCCATTACCAATATAGACATCTTCAACGGTCATTTCATGAATACCGCGAGCTTGGTAATGTTGAACGATAGCTTTACGGGCAGAATAGAGCCCTTTTGAATCACAGTAACCTTGTGAACTAGGCAAATTGCGTAGAACATCAACGAGAATTTCATCAGGCGCTTCAAAGCCAAATGGTGCCGGGTTACCAATATTCAGTTTGAGAACTTTGTTCCCTTCTTCTTCTAAGCGCTTAGCTTCTTTTAACACAGGCCCGCGAATGTCATAGCATACATTATCGAGTTTATTAGATTTGGTTAGATTATTCATTGTTCTCTCATTACCCTAACGGGGTTACTTTGGTAGGGACCGGCATTATTACCTTACTGTACTCTTCTGTCAGAAGCTTTTGAAGATGCTAGGTAATCTTTGGTGTAAAAGGTTGATTTGAGCATAAATGTAATACTTGGGCTCTGAATATATTCATTAAGTTAGCCTTACAGTCTAATTGTATGTTTTAAGTTGGAGTTTAATTTCGATAATCTTTAGGGTTTTAGTATAGAAATGGTAAAAATGAGGAAATCCTAGCTCTTAAAAGAAAAATTGTATCGAAATGTAATATTGATAATGGAATCATGAATACTGTCATAATTTATACGCTATAACGGCCTTTTTTTGTAATTTTTAGTGGGGTTTTGTTAGTAATATTGATTGTTTCGGCTGGTTTTTTTTAACTTAAAGTGCTTCATTTTATTGTAATTTATTGATTTTTAATGACATTAAAAAATAGTGAAATGATTTTTATAATGTGCTTACATTAAAATAATTGTGATTACATTAAATATGTTACTATTTAGGTGTACTAAACGAAGGGATTTTAATTAGCTTTTAAGAAGTATATTCCTTTTTTTAAATACATTTTTGATTTTTTGGAAGTATTCTATTTATCTCAGCTATTTTGTCGCTAATAAGCGCTATATTTGTGTTAAATAGGTAAAATAAAGAAAAGTAGAAGAGAAGTTATTGCAGATCTATGGATTAGAAATGCACTCACTTAGTAGTCGCACAAAACTCGCTGATTCTCATGGAGGAGAGCAGAAACACCAGGTTACATAATATTATATAAGAGAATGAACGATGATAAATTCCAATCGTCCCATTATGAACTTAGATCTTGATTTGCTACGAACTTTCGTTGCTGTCGCTGATCTAAATACATTTGCAGCCGCAGCGGCTGCGGTGTGTAGAACGCAGTCTGCGGTAAGCCAGCAGATGCAACGTTTAGAGCAATTAGTCGGTCGTGAGCTTTTCGCTCGTCATGGGCGGAATAAACTGCTTACAGCACATGGATTGCAATTACTCGGTTACGCGAGGCAAATTCTTCGTGCAAATGATGATGCAACTGCATCATTGACTTATAACGATGCAGAAGGTGAACTTCGTATCGGAGCATCAGACGACACTGTTGATATTTTGCTGCCATTTTTACTTAACCGGATAGCATCAGTATACCCACGAGTTGCTGTTGAAGTTCGCATCAAGCGAGCGCAATTTATTGAGTCAATGTTAGATAATCACGAAGTGGATTTAGCATTAACGACAACAAGGATTAGTCATCATCCTAAGACGGCATTAAGGACAGTACCTGTGTTATGGCACAGTGCTCCTGATTTCCAATTGCGCCCTAATGAGCCAATACCGTTAGTTGTTATGGATGAAACTAACCCTTATCGTAAACTGTGTACTAATGCGTTAGATGAAGCAGGGTTGCCATGGCATGTAGCCTATGAGGCTGCTTCTTTACCAGCTGTTCGTGCTGCTGTGAATGCAGAGGTTGGGGTAACTGCTAGACCAATGGAAATGCAAAATGCGGATTTACGTATTTTAAATGAATCAGATGGGTTACCTCGTTTACCTGATATTCAGTATTGGTTGTATAAAAATGCAGATGAACAGAAAGATTTTGTTTTAACGGTGTTTAGTGCCATCGAAAACAAAAAAATACCTTATGTTGCATCGTCAGCGAGTGAATTGGCTGATAGCAATGATGGGGAGAATTAAGTTAATCGTTTCGTCTAATTTAGCTTAATCATAATATATAATTTATTTATTTGTTTCGACGGTACTTCCAACCTGCTTGGAAGTACCGTTTTTTATATCATTTTATTAACTTACAAGTGATTCACTTGTTTGTGATCAATGCGTTACTGCTTATAGACAGATATTATTTTAACGGCGCATCAGGTGGAAAGAGCACAACTTACACAATCAAATTACAACGTGATAAAAAGTGGCAAGATAATCCTATTTGTGACTTGTTGCTGCTGAGCACAAACAAAATAATGCTTACTGACTGAAACGATTATTTCACGTTACCGTGTTTAATGTTCAATATTGGGAAACGGTATCAAGTAATCCTATTGAGTCAGTGTTTAAATAGTCAAAATGCTTTTTATCGTTATCAAGTTCAAATTTATCATTTTATTTCCGATTTTAGCTTATAAAAAAATCAATTAACCACTTAATAAGTATGGTTAAATATTGAAGAGCATGAAATAATTGTGATGTAGCTGGCATAACCTGAATTTCATTAGTTAGTTAATGATTTGTTATGTTATTAACAATTTTTTTTAGCAGAATTGGTAAAATAGCGCTGGTATGTCAGTTAGTTACTTAAATTAAACAATAAAAATGCGTTAAGGCTTCTTAAAGTTAAATTGAATGTGATGTAAACAAATTGAGTACTTTTTCAATAAAACTGTGCGTTAGATCAAATAAAAAGAGCAATTTTTCATCTGTTAAGACAGGTTTTTCCTGAGATAATGGTGTAGTAAAAACGAATAATCAGTTAAACTAGTTTGCGTCTTTACTTGTGTATCATTACACTGACACGTTTTAGCAGATTATGAGTACTTTTTGTTATTTTAGTGTTTTTAGTCTGTGAGGTTTTTGTAACAAATACGGGTTATTTTACCTAATTTGGGTAAAGTAAATTGTAATGAGAGAGGACAAACCAAACGCGGTCAACAGACTGATTTAAGTTTGGTGATCTTTTAGTTGGTGATCAATGTTTGGTCTTTCTTCTCGATTAACTGGGCAATTGTGGTGCAATACTGCCGTGTTGTAAAAAAGAGCAGTTTACGCACCATAAGTAATGAGTAAGCAACGAGTATGTCTACATCAATCCTAGCGTTAGCCCATAACTGGGCGTTTGCGATATTCCTTATCGGCACTATCGGTCTGTGTGCTTTCATGCTGGTCGCAGGTCACTTCTTGGGTAGCCGCGCCAAAGCCAGAACAAAACATGTCCCTTACGAATCAGGTATTGATTCGGTCGGTAGTGCACGTCTTCGTATGTCAGCTAAGTTTTACTTAGTCGCCATGTTCTTCGTTATCTTCGATGTTGAAGCCATGTTCCTATTTGCATGGTCAGTCGCCATCCGCGAAGCTGGCTGGGTAGGCTTTATCGAAGCCGCTATCTTTATTTTGGTATTGTTGGCGGGATTGTTTTATTTAGTTCGCGTTGGAGCATTGGATTGGACACCAGTCCGTTCTCGCGGAAAAGTAAAGCATCCTAGTGAAGTTATTAAAATCAGCAATCGTCATCCGCAGTAAAAAGCGAGGCATTATACAATGGATTATACGCTCACCCGCATAGATCCGAACGGTGAGAACGACCGTTACCCACTGCAAACTCAGGAGATCGTAACTGATCCACTGGAGCAGCAAGTTGAAAACAGTGTGTACATGGGGAAACTTTCTCATGCACTTCACGATGTTGTTAACTGGGGGCGCAAAAACTCTCTATGGCCCTATAACTTTGGCCTTTCATGTTGCTATGTAGAAATGGTGACTTCGTTCACGGCTGTTCATGACGTAGCCCGCTTTGGTGCGGAAGTACTACGTGCTTCTCCTCGCCAAGCCGACTTCATGGTCGTTGCAGGCACATGTTTCACTAAAATGGCGCCTGTTATTCAACGTCTGTATGACCAAATGCTTGAACCAAAATGGGTTATTTCCATGGGTTCATGTGCTAACTCTGGTGGTATGTATGACATTTATTCTGTTGTACAAGGCGTCGATAAATTTATCCCTGTAGATGTGTATATCCCAGGTTGCCCACCGCGCCCAGAAGCCTATATGCAGGCTCTGCTTCTGTTGCAAGAATCTATCGGTAAAGAGCGTCGTCCGCTGTCTTGGGTCGTTGGTGACCAAGGGGTTTACCGTGCCAACATGCAATCAGAAAGAGAAAGAAAGCACGGTGAACGTATTGCAGTGACGAACCTGCGTACACCAGACGAAATTTAAGGCTTAAAGCCATACAGCGTAACAGAGCAATGTTGTTGCGAAATAATAAACCTGATCAAGCGTTATGGTGAAGAATGATGACAGATCAGATAGCGCAAGCGAGTAGTACCCAGCCAGGATGGCAGACACAGGAACATTTAAATGACCCTGTGCTTCTGGAACTGCGCAATCAATTTGGGCCGGATGCCTTTTCTGTTCAAGCAACCCGCACTGGTATGCCAGTGGTTTGGGTTCGTCGTGAACAATTACTGGAAGTTGTAGATTTTCTAAAGAAACTACCAAAACCGTATGTCATACTATTTGACTTACACGGGGTAGATGAACGCCAAAGAATCCACCGTCAAGGCCTGCCTGAAGCAGACTTTAGTGTTTTCTATCACATTATTTCTATTGACCGTAACCGCGATATTATGTTGAAAGTCGCTCTTAATGAGAAAGACCTCAACGTACCTTCTATGGTTTCGCTGTTCCCAAATGCAAATTGGCATGAACGTGAAGTGTGGGATATGTTTGGGATCACCTTCCAAGGTCACCCAAATTTACGTCGCTTACTGATGTCGCCAAGCTGGGAAGGTCACCCACTGCGTAAGGATTATCCTGCGCGTGCAACTGAGTTCGACCCCTTTGTTCTGACTAAACAGAAACAAGATCTGGAAATGGAAGCTTTAACTTTCAAACCAGAAGAGTGGGGCATGGCACGTGGAAATGAAAATGAAGATTTCATGTTCCTGAACTTAGGGCCAAACCACCCATCATCACACGGTGCATTCCGTATTGTACTGCAACTTGATGGTGAAGAAATTATCGACTGTGTGCCTGATATCGGTTACCACCACCGTGGTGCTGAGAAAATGGGCGAGCGCCAGTCATGGCACAGTTACATTCCTTACACTGACCGTATTGAGTACCTCGGTGGGTGTGTGAATGAAATGCCATACGTGTTAGCCGTTGAAAAATTGGCTGGCATTGAAGTGCCTGACCGCGTAAAGACCATTCGCGTCATGCTGTCTGAATTATTCCGTATTAATAGCCACTTGCTATACATCAGTACTTATATTCAAGACGTCGGCGCAATGACACCTGTATTCTTTGCGTTTACTGACCGTCAAAAAGTGTACAACGTGATTGAAGCTATCACTGGGTTCCGTATGCATCCAGCTTGGTTCCGTATTGGTGGTGTTGCACACGACTTACCGCGCGGTTGGGAAAAGTTGCTGCGTGAGTTACTTGATTGGCTGCCGAAACGTTTAGAGTCTTATGTCACGTCTGCACTGAAAAACTCCATCTTAAAAGGCCGTTCTATTGGTACAGCAATGTACAACAAAGAAGAGGCATTGGCATGGGGTGTGACAGGTGCGGGTTTACGTGCTACAGGCGTTGATTTTGACGTGCGTAAATGGCGTCCATATTCAGGTTATGAAAACTTTGAATTCGATATTCCTATCGCTCACAACGGTGACTGCTATGACCGTGTGATGATCAAAGTTGAAGAGATGCGCCAGAGTATCCGTATTCTTGAGCAATGCTACAAGAATATGCCAGAAGGCCCATTCAAAGCCGACCATCCATTGACGACGCCGCCACCAAAAGAGCGTACGTTACAGCACATTGAAACCCTGATTAACCACTTCTTGCAAGTGTCTTGGGGGCCAGTGATGCCTGCGAATGAATCATTCCAGATGGTTGAAGCCACGAAGGGGATCAACAGCTACTACCTGACCAGTGATGGCAGCACGATGAGCTACCGTACACGTATTCGTACGCCAAGCTATGCTCACTTGCAGCAAATCCCTGCGGTTATTCGCGGTAGTTTAGTTTCAGACTTAATCGTCTATCTGGGTAGTATCGATTTTGTAATGTCGGATGTGGATCGCTAACCATGCATAATGAACATGATAAACACAATCAACTCGATGTGGTGAATGTATTCGAACCTCAAGCTCATCATGGCTTTGTTTTAACTGACGAAGAGCGTGCAGAAATAGAAGGTGAGAAACATCACTATGAAGATGCGCGAGCAGCATCTATCGAGGCACTGAAAATTGTGCAAAAAAACCGTGGCTGGGTTGAGGACGGTGCGATCTATGCTATCGCTGACGTCTTAGGTATCCCCGCTAGTGATGTTGAAGGTGTGGCAACATTCTATAGCCAAATCTTCCGTCAACCTGTTGGACGCCACATTATTCGCTATTGCGACAGTGTTGTTTGCCATATTACTGGTTATCAGGGTTTAGAAGCTGAAATCATTAAACAGCTGAATATTCGCCCTGGCCAAACAACAGCCGATGGTCGCTTTACATTGCTGCCAACCTGTTGCTTGGGTAACTGTGATAAGGGTCCGACGATGATGATCGATGAAGATACTCACAGTTATGTGCAGCCTGAAAATATTCAAAAATTACTGGAGCAGTATCCATGACAAATTCTGTTAATCCAGTGATCCGTACTGCTGAAACTCATCCCCTAACATGGCGTTTGCGTGATGACAATCAGCCTGTTTGGTTAGATGAGTACCGCAGTAAAAACGGATACAAAGGTCTTGAGCGTGCGCTCAAAGGCATGGCACCGGATGAAGTTGTTAACCTTGTCAAAGACGCTGGCCTGAAAGGGCGTGGTGGTGCGGGGTTCTCAACAGGCCTGAAATGGAGCCTGATGCCAAAAGACGAAAACATGAAACTGCGTTATTTCTTATGTAATGCGGATGAAATGGAACCGGGCACCTACAAAGACCGCTTATTGATGGAGCAACTGCCTCATTTGTTAGTTGAAGGGATGATCACGGGAGCATATGCACTAAAAGCTTATCGTGGTTATATCTTCCTACGTGGTGAGTATGTTGAGGCAGCTCAACACTTGCGCCGTGCCATCGAAGAAGCGAAAGCTGCGGGCCTGTTAGGAAAAAATATCCTCGGTTCGGGGTTTGATTTCGAGCTATTTGTGCACACCGGTGCTGGGCGTTATATCTGCGGTGAAGAAACTGCACTGATTAACTCTTTAGAAGGTCGTCGTGCTAACCCGCGTTCTAAACCACCATTCCCTGCAACATCAGGTGCTTGGGGTAAACCAACTTGCGTAAATAACGTTGAAACTATCTGTAACGTGCCGGCTATTTTAGAGCATGGTGACCAGTGGTACATCGATTTAAGCGCAGGTAAGAGTAAAGACGCGGGCACTAAATTAATGGGCTTCTCTGGGCGTGTGAAAAATCCGGGTCTATGGGAATTACCATTTGGTACAACGGCACGTGAAGTATTAGAAGATTACGCAGGTGGTATGCGTGATGGTTTAAAACTTAAAGCATGGCAGCCGGGTGGGGCAGGGACAGACTTCCTGACCAATGACCACCTCGACTTACCAATGGATTTTGAAAATATTGCCAAAGCCGGTAGCCGTCTTGGTACTGCATTAGCAATGGCGGTTGATCATGAAATCAACATGGTTTCGTTAGTTCGTAACTTAGAAACCTTCTTTGCACGTGAATCCTGTGGTTGGTGTACGCCATGTCGTGATGGATTGCCGTGGAGCGTGAAAATTTTACAAGCACTGGAAAAAGGCGAAGGCCAACCGGGTGACATCGAAACATTAGAGCAACTTTGCCGTTTCTTAGGTCCGGGTAAAACATTCTGTGCTCACGCACCGGGAGCAGTCGAACCGCTGCAAAGTGCCATCAAATATTTCCGTGATGAATTTGAAGCGGGTATCTCGCAAAAAGATCTGCGTAACATCGTGCAGATTGCGGGTATCCAACCAAACCTGCTCAAGCAGCGTTGGTAATTATTTAGCGATTGAGCAACCGCTAAAGAGATTTTTCACGAAGAACGTATTTTTGATTAACGCCTGCTTTATGCGGGCCTTTGGGAAGCATGCTGACTATGGCTACAATATATGTAGACGGCAAAGAATATGACGTAAACGGGTCTGAAAACCTGTTACAAGCCTGTCTTTCTCTCGGGCTAGATATTCCTTATTTTTGCTGGCATCCGGCGCTGGGAAGCGTTGGCGCTTGCCGCCAGTGTGCGGTTAAGCAATATCAGAACGCGGATGATACTCGCGGTCGCCTAGTAATGTCTTGTATGACACCGGCAACGGAAGGTACCTACATCTCAATTGATGATGAAGAAGCCAAACAATTCCGTGAAAGTGTTGTGGAATGGCTGATGACCAACCACCCTCACGACTGCCCAGTCTGTGAGGAAGGCGGTAATTGCCACCTACAAGATATGACGGTGATGACCGGTCATAATATGCGTAAATATCGTTTTACGAAACGTACACACATTAACCAAGACTTAGGGCCGTTCATTAGTCATGAAATGAACCGCTGTATCGCTTGTTACCGCTGTGTGCGTTATTACAAAGATTACGCAGATGGCACGGACTTGGGGGTTTATGGGGCACATAACTATGTGTATTTCGGTCGTACAGAAGACGGTACGCTAGAAAGTGAATTCTCAGGTAACCTAGTTGAAGTCTGTCCGACAGGGGTCTTTACCGATAAAACGCACTCTGAGCGCTATAACCGTAAATGGGACATGCAATTTGCCCCGGGTATCTGCCAACAGTGCAGTATCGGTTGTAATACTAGCCCTGGTGAGCGCTATGGTGAAATCCGCCGCATTGAGAACCGTTATAATGGTTCAGTAAACCACTATTTCCTATGTGACCGCGGTCGTTTTGGTTATGGCTATGTCAACCGTAAAGACCGTCCACGTCAAGCTGTGTTAAATAAAAATGGCGTAAAACAGGTTATATCGGCTATTGAGGCAATGCAAAGCGGTGCGCAAATTATCAATCAAGCGAAGAAAGTGATTGGTATTGGTTCACCACGTGCAAGCATCGAAAGTAACTATGCGTTACGAGCACTTGTCGGTGCAGAAAACTTCTATTCAGGTGTTTCTTCGAGTGAGCAACGCCGTTTAGCGCTGATGCAAAATATCCTGCAAAATGGCGGTATTTATACGCCAACACTGCGTGAAGTGGAAGGTTACGATGCGGTGCTGGTACTGGGTGAAGATTTAACTCAGACAGGTGCGCGTATGGCGTTATCTGTACGTCAAGCGGTGAAAGGTAAAGCACGTGAAATGGCGGCAGCACAAAAAGTCGCTGACTGGCAAATCGCGGCAATCATGAACATTGGTCAACATGCGAAATACCCACTGTTTATCACCAATGTGGATGATACCCGCTTAGATGATGTCGCCGCATTTAATTACCGTGCTCCTGTGGCTGACCAAGCACGTTTTGGTTTTGCTATTGCCAACATGATTAATGGCGATGCACCAGCAGTGAATGACTTACCTGCAGACCTCAAAGCGAAAGTTGAAACCATCGCACAAGCGCTTTCAAGCGCGAAAAAACCACTGATTATCAGTGGTAGCCATAGTGCTAGTGAGGCGATGATCCAAGCCGCGGCTAACGTGGCATTTGCACTAAAAGCGAAAGGTGCGCAGGTGGGCTTATCTTACTTAGCCTCTCATGCAAACAGTTTTGGTTTAGCAATGATGGACGCACAGCCATTAGACAGCGCATTAGCTCGCATTGAAGCGAACGAAGCGGATGTGGCTATCGTTATCGAAAACGACCTGTACCGTCATAGCAATGTAGATGCGGTTAATAGCGCATTAGCGAAGCTGAAGCATTTGATTGTTGCTGACCATCAGCAAACCGACATCATGGATAAAGCAACATTAGTTCTGCCAGCAGCAAGCTTTGCTGAAGCAGACGGTACGTTGATTAACCAAGAAGGTCGGGCACAACGTTTCTTCCAAGTCTTCGACCCAACTTATTACGACAAAGCTATCGTGATGAACGAAAGCTGGCGCTGGATGCATTCATTGCAAACTGAAGCACAGGAACGTGATGCAGACTGGTCGCAACTTGACCATGTGATTGCTGATTGTGTTGCTACACTGCCACAATTTGCAGGCATTGTTGATTCTGCACCAAAAGCCTCTTTCCGTATCCGTGGTCAAAAACTGGCACGTGAACCTCATCGTTACAGTGGTCGAACAGCGATGCTGGCTAACCAATCTGTTCATGAGCCTCGTCAACCGCAAGATATTGATTCTCCATTTGCTTTCTCAATGGAAGGGAACAACAGCCCAACGGCACCACGTCAGCAAATTCCATTTGCTTGGGCGCCGGGTTGGAACTCACCACAAGCGTGGAATAAATTCCAAGCAGAAGTGGGGGGCCATTTGTTATTTGGTGACCCAGGTGTGCGTTTGTTCAATTCAACAGAAAGTAAATTGGCTTACTTCACTGATATTCCAGCAGCTTATCAAGCGACTGAAGCTCAATGGGTGGTGGCGCCGTATTACCATCTGTTCGGCAGTGACGAAATGTCACAGCGTTCAGACGTGATCCAACAGCGTATGCCTGAGCCTTATATCATGCTGAATGCGCAAGATGCAGAGTCACTTGGTTTGACAGCAGGAACAAAAGCTGAATTTAGCCATGCAGGTCAAGCATTTAACTTAACTGTACGCCTCAGTAATCACCTATCGACTGGTCAAATTGGTTTACCATTAGGGATGCCGGGTATCGCACCTGTTCTGGCTGGCGTGTCAGTCAATAATCTGCGGAGGGGAGCATGATGGATTGGATTTCTCCTGAAGTAATGGAAGTCCTTATTTCCATACTTAAATCTGTCGTCATTTTATTGGTTGTTGTGACTTGTGGAGCCTACATGAGTCTGGGAGAGCGCCGTATTCTCGGTCTGTTCCAGAACCGTTACGGCCCTAACCGTGTTGGTCCGTTTGGGATGGGCCAGTTAATCGCGGATATGTTCAAAATGCTGTTTAAAGAAGACTGGATCCCACAGTTCGCGGATAAGAAAATCTTTACGCTAGCGCCAGTTATCGCATTTTGCTCATTATTCCTTGCATTCGCCATCGTACCTGTTAGCCCAACTTGGCACGTGGCAGACCTGAATATTGGGATTTTATTCTTCCTGATGATGGCGGGTCTAGCGGTGTATGCGGTGTTATTCGCTGGTTGGTCAAGTAACAACAAATACTCTTTATTGGGGGCGATGCGTGCGTCAGCACAAACCGTGAGTTACGAAGTGTTCTTAGGCCTTTCTTTAATGGGCGTGGTTGCACAAGCAGGTTCATTCAACCTGATTGATATTGTTAACTCCCAAGAAGGCATGTGGAACATCATTCCTCAGTTCTTTGGCTTTGTAACTTTTGCGATTGCAGGTGTTGCGGTATGTCACCGTCACCCGTTTGACCAACCAGAAGCAGAGCAAGAGATTGCGGATGGTTATCACGTTGAATACTCAGGGATGAAGTTCGGTCTGTTCTTCGTTGGTGAGTATATCGGTATCGTAACGGTCTCTGCTCTGATTGTGACGCTGTTCTTTGGTGGCTGGCATGGACCATTCTTGCCGTCATTCTTGTGGTTTGCGATTAAAACTGCGTTCTTCATGATGATGTTTATCTTGATCCGCGCTTCTTTGCCGCGTCCACGTTATGACCAAGTGATGTCTTTCGGTTGGAAAATTTGTCTGCCGTTGACACTGCTTAATCTGCTGGGTACCGCAGCAGTGATTTTATACAACGCTCAGTAAGGGGTGATTGAACCATGACATTAAAAGAGTTATTGGTCGGTTTCGCCACCCAAGTACGTAGTATTTGGATGGTCGGCCTACATGCGTTCGATAAACGCGAAACGCAAATGTACCCAGAAGAGCCGGTTTATCTACCACCCCGTTACCGTGGGCGTATCGTATTAACACGCGACCCTGACGGTGAAGAGCGTTGTGTAGCCTGTAACTTATGTGCGGTGGCTTGCCCTGTGGGTTGTATCTCACTGCAAAAAGCTGAACATGAAGACGGCCGTTGGTACCCCGAGTTTTTCCGCGTGAACTTTTCGCGCTGCATTTTCTGTGGCTTGTGTGAAGAGGCTTGCCCAACTACGGCAATCCAATTAACACCTGACTTTGAAATGGCCGATTGGAGACGTCAGGATCTGGTTTACGAAAAAGATGACCTACTCATTTCAGGTCCGGGTAAATATCCTGATTATAACTTTTACCGTAAATCGGGTATGGCGATTGCAGGTAAAGACAAAGGTGAAGCGGATAACGAAGCGAAACCGATTAACGTCAAAGACCTGTTGCCATAAGGAGCGATATTCATGGAATTTACATTTTATATCGCCGGCCTAGTTGCCATATTAGCAACTTTGAGGGTGATAACTAATACCAACCCGGTGCATGCACTGTTGTATCTGGTTGTTTCTCTGCTGGCTCTGTCGATGGTGTTTTTCTCTCTCGGTGCGTATTTTGCTGGGGCTTTGGAAATCATCGTTTATGCAGGAGCCATCATGGTCTTGTTCGTATTCGTCGTCATGATGCTTAACTTAGGTCGCTCAGTGCAAGAACAAGAGCGGGCTTGGTTAACACCAAAAAACTGGATTGGTCCCGCGGTGTTGTCTACCGTATTACTGGCCATCTTAGTTTACGGTATTACCTCTTTGTCTTACGAAGATGGGATTAAAGGTACCGTGATTGGGGCGAAAGAAGTGGGTATAAGCCTATTCGGGCCTTATGTTCTAGCTGTTGAGTTGGCTTCATTGCTATTACTGGCCGGTTTAGTTGTCGCATTCCACGTTGGGCGTGACCGTAAAGAAAACGGCGCTGACCTTGTCAGTGTACGTAATGCGGAGGAGCAAAAATGATACCTCTTCAACATGGTCTGATTTTAGCAGCGATTTTATTTGTAATGGGACTGAGTTGTCTCGTTATTCGCCGCAATTTGCTTTTCATGCTGATCGGACTGGAAATCATGATTAACTCTACTGCTCTGGCATTTGTTGTTGCAGGGAGTTTTTGGGGGCAGCCAGACGGCCAAATTATGTATATTTTGGCGATTACATTGGCTGCAGCGGAGGCGAGTATTGGATTGGCGTTGTTACTGCAACTCCATCGTCATCGTCAGAACCTGAATATTGATAAAGTCAGTGAGATGCGCGGATGAACCTACTCTATTTAACTATTCTGTTGCCTCTACTTGGGTCGGTGTTACTTGCCTTCTCTCGTGGACGCTGGTCAGAAAACGTTTCTGCCATTATAGGTGCGGGGTCGGTCGGCTTAGCGGCGCTCGTAGCACTTTATGTTGGCAATGAATTTTTAGCTCAACCTGTTTTATCAAATGGTGGATATGAACCATATTCACAACAACTTTGGACTTGGATGTCGGTTGGTACTTTCAACATTCCATTTACCTTAGTCCTTGATGGTCTGTCTCTTACCATGCTGGGTGTGGTAACGGGGGTGGGCTTCCTTATTCATGTGTATGCCTCTTGGTATATGCGTGGCGAGGAGGGTTACTCACGTTTCTTTGCCTACACTAACCTGTTTATCGCGAGTATGGTGGTTTTAGTTCTCGCCGATAACATGATGCTGATGTATCTCGGTTGGGAAGGGGTAGGGCTGTGCAGTTATCTGCTGATTGGTTTTTACTATACCAATCCAGACAACGGTAAAGCTGCGATGAAAGCCTTCTTCGTGACCCGTATTGGTGATGTGTTCCTTGCCATCGGTATGTTTATTCTGTGGAATGAACTGGGCACGCTGAATTTCAGCGAAATGGCAGTATTAGCACCTCAGAAATTTGCTGAAGGTTCGAGCGCTATCAACTGGGCTACCTTAATGTTATTAGGTGGTGCAGTCGGTAAATCAGCACAGTTACCATTGCAAACATGGTTGGCTGATGCGATGGCAGGCCCAACGCCTGTTTCTGCATTGATCCACGCCGCAACCATGGTGACCGCGGGTGTTTACTTAATTGCACGTACACATGTTCTGTTCCTGTTAGCACCTGAGGTTTTACATTTAGTGGGTGTCGTTGGTGCGGTCACATTAGTACTAGCTGGTTTTGCCGCATTGGTACAAACGGATATCAAACGTGTTCTTGCTTACTCAACCATGAGCCAGATCGGTTATATGTTCTTGGCTCTGGGAGTACAAGCTTGGGATGCGGCGATTTTCCACCTGATGACACACGCTTTCTTTAAAGCGCTATTGTTCCTCTCAGCAGGTTCGGTGATCCTCGCATGTCACCACGAACAAAACATCTTCAAAATGGGTGGGCTACGTAAGCAAATCCCATTCATTTATGCTGTGATGTTAATCGGCGGAAGCGCACTGGCTGCATTGCCATTGTTTACCGCAGGTTTCTACAGTAAAGATGCAATTTTGTGGGGTGCGCAGCTTGATGGGCAAACGGTGTTGTTATGGGCAGGTATCCTTGGTGCATTAATGACTGCAATTTATACCTTCCGTATGATTTTCATCGTGTTCCACGGTGAAGCAAAAATCAAAGCGCACAAGGTTAAAGGCATCACTCATACATTGCCACTTGGCATTCTGGCTATCCTTGCAACGTTTGTTGGTGCATTAATTCACCAACCATTAGAAGGGGTATTCCCTGCTGAAGCCGTGGGAAGTGAAGACGGTAAAGTCTTACTTGAAGCGATTTCTGGCGGGTTTGCAATCGCGGGTCTGTTGATTGCTATATTCCTCTATCTATTCAGACGTTCCATTGTTGATGCTATCGCGAAAACAGCAGTTGGCCGCTTTTTCAGTGCATGGTGGTACCAAGCATGGGGATTCGACTGGCTGTATGACGTAGTCTTTGTGAAACCTTTTAAAGGTATTGCATGGCTATTGGAGAGCGATCCGATTAACTCACTGATGAATATCCCTGCACGCTTATCAAGTTTAGCGAATAAAGGGCTTGCTGTGAGTCAAAACGGCCAGATCCGTTGGTATGTTGCCTCATTGGGGCTGGGTGCAGTGCTGATTCTTGCTCTGCTGCTTTTGGTTTAATTAAGGGACACATTGCGCCATGCTATTACCTTGGCTAATACTTATTCCCTTTATCGGAGGCCTGCTAAGTTGGCAGGCTGACCGGTTCAGTCACCGCGCTCCACGCTGGATTGCGCTGGCGACAATGGGATTAACACTTATTCTTTCCGTGCAATTGTGGTTACAAGGGAACTATTCTCTGGTTAATCCACAAGGCGTTCCACAATGGCAGTCTATTTTCTTTATGCCGTGGATCCCAGCACTGGGAATCAACATTCACTTAGCGATTGATGGTTTGTCACTATTAATGGTCGTATTGACGGCTATTATGGGCGCGTTTTCGATTCTGAGCTCATGGAGTGAAAACCAAAAGAACCAAGGTGCATATCACTTTAACCTGCTGTGGATTATCACAGGAGTGATGGGGATTTTCACTGCGGTTGACTTGTTCTTATTCTTCTTCTTCTGGGAGATGATGCTGATCCCGATGTATTTCCTAATTGCCAATTGGGGGCACAAAGGGTCAGAGAGTAGAAAACATATCAACGCAGCTACCAAGTTCTTTATTTATACGCAGGCGAGTGGTTTGATTATGTTAGTGTCCATCATTGGATTGGCACTGGCACACTTCAACTCAACAGGCACATTAACATTCAATTACGACCAACTGTTAGGCACACAAATGTCTAGTAGCGTCGCATTTATGTTGATGTTAGGTTTCTTTATTGCTTTTGCCGTTAAAATGCCATTAGTGCCATTCCACGGTTGGATGGCGGATACGCAAGAACAATCCCCAACCGCAGGTTCGGTGGACATTTCTGGTATTATGCTAAAAACCGCGGCTTATGGTTTGTTACGTTTTACTTTACCACTGTTCCCAGAAGCTTCTATCCAGTTCACGCCAGTTGCGATGACACTGGGTGTGATCAGTATCTTCTACGGTGCATGGTTAGCGTTCAAACAAACCGACATTAAACGTCTGGCGGCATACAGTAGCTTATCCCATATGGGGTTTGTGACAGTAGCGATTTATGCAAGTTCAGTGTTAGCGTACCAAGGTGCTGTGATCCAAATGATCACCAACGGCCTGTCAGGTGCAGCGCTGATTATCATCAGTGGTCAACTGTATGAGCGTACACAAACGCGTGATATGCGCATGATGGGTGGGTTGTGGAAACGCATTAAATGGTTACCAGGAATGTCCCTGTTCTTTGCCGCGGCAACGTTAGGCATGCCAGGTACAGGTAACTTCATTGGTGAGTTCATGATCCTGTTCGGTAGCTTCAGCCAATTCACATTAGTGACCTGCATTATGGTATTTGGTGTGGTGTTTGCTTCTATCTACTCGTTGTGGATGATGCAACAAACTTACTATGGCACACCAAAATCAGAAAAAGAAATGAAAGGGTTAACTGCGCGTGAATTCGGTGTGCTGCTGGCTCTAGCTGCTTTACTGGTTATTATCGGTTTCTATCCACAACCAATTTTAGATACTTCAATTGGTTCAATGGAAACATTGCATAACCTGTATTCTGCTTCACTTACAACATTAGGGCTGTAATTCGCCATGACAATAACTCCTCAAGAACTGATCGCAATATTACCACTGATGATCGTCGGGTTGACGGCAGTGGTTGTGATGCTGTCCATTGCGTGGCGACGCGATCACCTGACCAGCGCCGCGCTGACAGTATCTGGTTTTATTATTGCGTTGCTTTCACTGATTTGGGTGGCTGATGGCTACCTGATGGATGTGACTTCGCTTATCCGTGTTGATAACTTTGCACTATTCTACAGTGCATTAGTCTTAGTTGCAGGTATCGGTACTAGTATCTTTGCTTACCATTGGCTAGAAGGCTTTGGTGACAATAGAGATGAGTTTCACCTTTTAGTCGCTATTGCTGTGGCGGGTGGTGTGCTGTTATCTATGTCAAACCATATGGCGTCAATGTTTATCGGTATTGAACTGATTTCATTACCATTGTTTGGCTTAGTTGCTTATACCTTCGAACGTCGACGCACCTTAGAAGCAGGGATTAAATACATGCTGTTATCCGCAGCAGCGTCTTCATTCCTGTTATTTGGTATTGCATTACTGTATGCAGAGTCAGGCAGTTTAAGCTTTGCAGCGGTCGGTCAAAGCTTATCTGACAGCCAAATCCATGCGCCATTAATTATGATTGGTTTTGGGATGCTGATTGTGGGCTTCGGTTTTAAATTATCGTTATTCCCATTCCAGTTATGGACACCAGATGTTTACCAAGGTGCTCCTGCGCCAGTATCGGCATTTTTGGCAACAGGCAGTAAGATTGCTATCTTTGCCGTGCTAGTGCGTATTTTTATGGAAGCGCCAGTGACCAATAGCGACACTTTATCGATTGTTATCTCTGTCATTGCCATTGCCTCTATTTTATTTGGTAACTTGTTGGCAATTAGCCAAAAAAGTGCAAAACGCTTACTAGGTTACTCATCTATCTCTCATATGGGGTATTTGTTGGTAGCACTTGTTGCTTTACGTACCGTACCGGAATACGCCCAAACAACCATCGCTATTTACCTTGTAGGTTATCTATTTGCAAGTTTGGGGGCCTTTGGGGTAATCAGTATCGTTTCCAGCCCTTACCGTGGTGATGACCAAGATGACTTCAGTGCGTTCCGTGGCCTATTCTGGCACAAACCTGTGTTAGCAACGGTCATGACTATTATGATGCTATCACTGGCAGGTATTCCAATCACATTAGGGTTTATTGGTAAATTTTATGTGATTGCATCCGCAGTGAAAGCTGAATTATGGTGGTTAACTGGAGCTGTGGTGGTGGGTAGTGCAATAGGTTTGTATTACTACCTACGCTTTATGGCAAGCCTATATAGCCGTGATGCAGAACACGCAGAACGTTATACAGGCCCTGAAAAAGCGACATTGGGTACTGTGGTTGCCGTTATTTGTGCCATTGCAGTTATTGCATTTGGGGTTTGGCCACAACCACTTATCGATATCACATCAACAGCTCTTGCTGTGATTAACTGACGGTTAAACACATCATGTTGATGAAAACCGGTTACCTCAACAGTAACCGGTTTTTTTTAATCTGGAAGTTGCAATTGGTATTGATATTCCACCTCATTTAAATAGGTCATAAATATCTTACTTGCGACATGAATATGCGGCACATTCAGCGTTTGTTCAGATACATGTTCATTAATAAAGTCGCACCAAGACTCTAAATAGTTCCTCAGCAGGTTAGCTTGAGTAATGACTGACTGTACATTTAGAACGATAGTGGAGATTTCTTCTGATAGACTGATGAGCTTAGACACCCTGAAAATATTCGTATCAATCGCATTCATTTCCCCTTTCAATTCGATTATTAGGTCACTTAAATAGAGCCTAACATCAACAAGTTGCAGAAATTCTAAACCGTCATCAACCACAGCTAAGAGGTTTTTAATATAGCGTAGAGCCATCTTTAAAATCTGTTTTTTGTTTTTCGGTATGTCAATAGAATCTATCGATTCTTGATTTAAAAAGTATTTTTCAAAGAAATCGGTAATTTTTGTTTTTAAAATAATATCTTCAGCGGCTTTAATAATAGAGTGTTGTTGATTAACCTCATTAATTTTCATTTGAATATTTTTTTTGGCGGAGCTTAACAACCCTTTTTGGTTATTATATTCTTGAAGTTTATTCTTATTTGGCTTATCAATATTAAATGTTTGCAATGAATCGGTGGTGAATCGTATTTTATAAATGAATTTTTCTAATTCTAATTTTAGTTCAATGAGGTCTTCTATAAAACCAACTGTTAATATTTTATTCTTTAAATTCTCAATGTTATCAGGGTGATGGTTGTCATTATTGTTTTCGTTTAAATCATTAAATATTATATAATCTAATTTTATTTTTATAATTGGGATTGAATTTCTAATGAGTTGATTAAGACTTTCTGTTTTAATGGCGATTTTGTTTATTTTATCATAAATAACATAGTCATAATTTTTAATGTTCTTATTAAAATCAATGATGCTATTTGATATACATCTTAATTGGTATACATCAATGGAGGGCAATACAGGGATTTCGTTGTTATCATGCATATTCGTACCTTTTATTTAGAAGTGTTGTCATTTATTTGTAATTCATCAAATAATGTAATTAAATGAACTGAGTATTCTTGTATTTTATTCCAAGAGCTGATAACACGTTTAAATTGGGAGATAAACCTGATTAGTTTGTCTGCGTTATTAATTCTTTGAAAAACTTCAATTGATTGAGTAACTTCAGTTAAAATAACCAACCACATATAGTCTAAGTGGTCGATGGCTAGCCTCGCATCCTTGATAAACCCTTCAATTTTATGTAGGTTAATTTGCATATCAAACATCGTTTTTTGGATGAGTTTTTCTTGGTTAATTTTAGTGTTGATTTCTTCTATTTCTTTTAGGATGTTATTCCTTTTTATTCTTATGACTTCTGCTTTTGAACCAAAAATGCTGCTTGTAATAATAAGACCGATCACCCCACCAGCAAGCCCTGTAAAACAGAGTTTCACAAAATGGTTATATTCCTGATCAAGTTGCTGAACCTCATTTTTTTTAATTTCAATCATTTCTTTTAAGAAAGGTTCTGAGCTTTCATTATTACTTGGGTCAAGTTGCTGATAGAGACCTTTAATATTGAACAGTAATGATTCAACATGCTCGAAATTAGAAAGGTACCCCCCTGTAATATATGCCCTAAAATCAGATACGATATTTTTTATTTTTATCGTTTTAATTGACTGGTTTTTTATATCACTTTTAATTAAATTTAAAATGCTTACAAGCTCAGTCGCAATTTGTTGGTCATCGCTTTGATAAATGATTTCATCAAGTTTATTTTCTGCTAGGTCATCCAAATTATCAGACACTCTTTGTAAAATTGGCATGTGATTAATATACTCAATGACCTCATTACCAGTCTGAATGATATTTCGGCTAGTGAGTGAAAGATTAACAGATTGTTCTTTAACATGTTGTTCAACATTATCCCATGAATTAGCATGGTCGCGAATATTTATAATTGCCGTGGCTATATCATTAGAGTTAATAGGTAATACGGTTGAATCGGTAATGCCAAACCATTTTAAAATATCAGGTTTTTTCAATGGTAAAGAAAGGGCAAATTGTACATGCTGATGGATGTTGAGTAAATCTTCTAAAGTAAAAATGCCTGCAGACCGAGTGGAAAGTGAATCTTGATTTGTTAATAATGCTAATGTTGCATTACCTATATTTTCTTTTTCGATAATTCGGTCGTAATTTTCATGTGTATTCATTATTAATTCCAATTTAATTAAGTTAAAGGAGAAAGTTGAATTTAGTATTAATAACTATAATTATGATTGTAATACCGGTTTATGATGGTCAAGTGATGAAGATTTTATAACCATTAACCTACAAGAAACTGGAAAAAAGGTTGATAATAAAAAATGAAAATCAGAGACAAAAAATAATTTATAGCTATAAACAATAATATTCTGTTAAACAAACTCCCATTAAATGGGAAAGAGAGGGTTGTTGCCTAATACAAGGCAATATTCATTCAAAGGGGAATACCTGATGGAATTGTTAATTTAATCCTGAAGGTAAATTTTGGGGTACAAGATGTTTCAAAATGAAATAGACAAAGGGGGAAAGTGCCAATGGTTTAACCATAGTCAGCAAAAGATAAAATGACTATTATCAATAGATTAAATTAATATGTAATCACCTAATATATATAATAAACTATACTCATAAACTGAGAGATTTAGCGGTCAACAAGTAACAACATGAATGTCTTAAATTCAACCCTTTTATACTGTCTGTGTGATCGCTGGTGGCTATTTGGTGACATGGTGCTTACTGTGGGTCATCAATGTATTAAAAAATTACATTGCGCTATATAATAATTCAAAGTGAATCTGTGTGATGTAGCTGTAGGGATCGAAAGTGACATATAAAAAAATTGATAAAGTGATAACGGAAATTTTGGATCATTTGTCTACATTGACACTCAAAACGAAAGAGCATACTCGTCTTACTTGGCAACTGGATGGGCAACTTACTTTTCCAGGGCTTCCATGGTTATCTGAGCAAAACTGTTATCCGCAGTTCTATTGGTATCAAAGAACTGGTGCACAGGAGTGCAGCGCGATTGGAATGGTGAAATCATTTCATTCGATTGATGATGCACAAGCTTTTTTATCGCAACACCCTGAAAACCCGGATATGCGTTTGTGGGGGCTAAATGGTTGGAATGCAGTCGGGGAAGGTATTCCCGAAACCTTAAAGCAACAGGCCACGTTTTGTTTTTTGCCTCGTCTTGAGATCCATCGATTTCGTTCAACCGTTCATATAAGCGTCAATATAGATGGGGAAGAAGACCGACTGAATGCACTCAGTTTTGTACAACAATTAACGTTAACGGCTAAAACGACATTAGCTCTTACAGCAGATATTATTGCGCAGGAACATATTCCTATGCGTGATGAATGGTGCCGTTTATTGAATTGTGCTATTGAGGATATGAAAGCAGGGAAAATGGAAAAAGTGGTGATGGCACGAGAGACTAAATTAACCCTGTCTGAACCGATTGCAGTCGCTGAACTTTTATCAAAAAGCCAGCAGGTTAATCATCATTGCTACCATTTTATGATGGCTTTTAATCAGCATTCAGGGTTTATTTCTTCTACGCCTGAACGTTTATACCTACGTCAAGGTGAGCAGCTTAATTCTGAAGCCTTAGCGGGAACGGTGGCAAATGACCCTGATGATGTCATTGCTGCTGAATATGCAAAATGGCTAATGGAAGACAAAAAAAATCAACATGAAAACCTCGTTGTAGTTGATGATATTTGCCAGCAGTTACAAGGTGCAGTGACAGGGGTCGACGTTTCTAGTGCGAAAGTCATTCGTTTAAGAAAAATTCAGCATCTTTACCGTTCGATAGTTGCAACTCTCGTCACGCCTTCTGATAGTGACTGTTTACAACGTTTACAGCCAACCGCTGCTGTTTGTGGGCTACCCAGAAATGTTGCGCGGCAATTTTTGGCTAAAAATGAACCTTTTTCACGTGGTTGGTATGCGGGAACAGGTGGGTTTATTAGTCTCAATAAAAGTGAGTTTGCGGTGTCTTTACGTTGCGCACAAATTGAAGGTGAGCATGTTTCTCTGTATTCAGGAGCCGGTATTGTGAGTGGTTCAGACCCTGAGCAAGAATGGATAGAAATAGAGAATAAAGCGGCTGGGTTAAAATCTTTATTTGGAAATAACGAAAAACCATAAAGTAAAAGTGGTTATTTTCTTTTTATTTTCAATTAGTTCATCAAAAATTGTCCTGAGATCAAGAAATTTTTCTTAGTCAGTTTAAACTGATTGATAATTAATAATTTGCTGAGCATATTATGTCTAATTCTGCTTTTAATATCCGTTGGGCTGAAGTGATTATTGAAGCGCTTGCTCGTCACGGTATGAAACATATTTGTATTGCGCCAGGCTCACGCTCTACGCCTTTGACTCTTGCGGCAATTAATAATGCAAAATTACACTGCCATACGCATTTTGATGAGCGTGGTTTAGGGCATTTGGCCCTAGGTTTAGCGAAAGCGAGCAATGAACCCGTTGGTGTTATTGTCACCTCAGGCACTGCTGTCGCTAACCTTTATCCTTCATTAATTGAAGCGGGCTTAACGGGGGAGAAAGTTATCTTCCTGACCGCAGATAGGCCTCCAGAATTAATTGATTGTGGTGCTAACCAAGCTATTCGCCAAGCCCATATTTTTGCTTCACATCCCGCTCAGTCATTAATGTTACCGCGCCCAACGCGCGATATTTCAGCCAAATGGCTGGTGTCAGCGGTGGATAACGGTATGAATCAACTCCATCATGGCGCTTTTCATATTAATTGCCCATTTGCTGAGCCGCTTTACGGTGAAAGTGAAGGCGATTATGAATGGCAGCAGACATTGGGTGACTGGTGGAACTCAAATCATCCATGGCTAAGTGAACCCTTAACTAATTCTGTTGCGCTCGTAGCTGATTGGTATTTTTGGCGACAGAAAAAAGGGGTTGTTATTGCTGGGAGAATGAATGTAAATGAGGGTGAAAAGGTCACTAAATGGGCTGAACAATTGGGGTGGCCAGTATTAGGTGATGTATTATCACAAACAGGGCAACCTTACCCTTGCGCAGATTTATGGCTTCAACACCCCGATGCTATTCGTATTTTAAAGCAAGCAGAATTAGTCGTGCAGTTTGGCTCAAGCCTGACAGGAAAACGGTTATTGCAGTGGCAAGCGAGTTGTGAACCACAAGAATACTGGGTAATCGATACAATTCCACAGCGCTTAGACCCTGCAAATCATACTGGTCGCAAATTAACATGCTCAATTAAAGGTTGGTTAGAAAACCACCCCGCACAACCACGCAGCTTATGGTGTGAGGAGCTTGTTACCTTAGCGCAGAAAGCACAACACTACGTGCATCAACAGTTAAGCGAGCAATTTTCAGAGGCCGCCATAGCACATCAGTTGCCCGAATTATTGCCATCTCGCGGGCAGTTATTTGTTGGCAATAGCTTAATCGTACGCTTAGTCGATGCTCTAGCTCAATTACCGATGAACTACCCTGTGTATAGTAATCGTGGCGCAAGTGGCATTGATGGGCTGATTTCAACAATGGCGGGAGTGCAGCGAGCAACGGCAAGGCCAACGCTCGGGATTGTTGGGGACCTTTCTGCATTATATGATTTAAACAGCTTAGCATTATTACGTTCACCTTCAGCACCAACTGTTCTGATTATTGTGAACAATAATGGTGGGCAAATTTTTTCTATGTTGCCCACACCGGAAGAGGCAAGAACAAACTATTATTGTATGCCGCAAAACGTGAGTTTTGAACCTGCCGCAAAAATGTTTGGTTTACAGTACTGCGCCTCAACGGATTGGCATTCGTTGAAAGAGACTATCCAGCAATTTTGGCACAATCAGCACGGTACATTACTTGTGGAGCTGGTGGTTGATAGCGATGAGGGTGCTCGTACTTTAAAACAATTAGTCAGCGATATCTCGGAGTTATAATGCTGTCAGCTCAACGTTATCACACGAATGCTTCAGGCCCTTGGTTAGTGTGGTTACATGGGTTACTGGGCAGCGCAAATGATTGGCTTCCAGTGATTGAGCAATTCAATAACTACCCATCATTAGCGGTCAATTTGCCGGGTCACGGCGCGTCGAAATCGGAAACTAATCATGGTTTTTTGCATTTTGACCAACAACTTAGTGCTGTATTACAGTATTATCAAATCCATGAATATTACCTAGTTGGTTATTCATTAGGTGCCCGCCTTGCAATGCATTTTGCCTGTTATCATCAGCCAAAGGGGTTATTAGGCTTAGTGATAGAAGGGGGGAATGTTGGTTTGAGCAGTGAGCAAGAACGGGTAGAGCGCAGAGCAAATGATGCTGCATGGGCACAGCGTTTTCGCTGCGAACCGATGAAACAAGTTTTGGATAGCTGGTATCAACAAAACGTGTTTGCTGACTTATCACTACTGCAACGCCAACAGTTAGTTTTATTACGCCAACAAAATAGCCCACAAGGAATTGCTGATATGTTAGAAAATACATCATTAGCAAAGCAACCTTTTTTGGCTGACAAATTGCACCAACTGGATTGCCCTTATCGCTATTTCTGTGGCGATAGAGATCAAAAGTTTCGAAGCGTTTCGCAACAATACGCTTTGCCGTTAACGCTGATTGAAAATGCAGGGCATAATGCTCATCGGGAAAACCCAATAGGTTATGCGGCTGCACTTCACCATTTTTTATCACAATGTGGTTAAAGGAATCTGATAATGATTTATCCAAGCGAAGAAAAATTATACGCGCCAATTGAATGGCAAGATTGTTCTACAGGGTTTGAAGATATTCGATATCATAAATCTCCTGAAGGGATTGCAAAAATTACGATTAACCGCCCTGAAGTGCGTAATGCTTTCCGCCCACAAACTGTGAAAGAGATGATCCAGGCATTATCTGATGCACGTTATGATGACCAAATAGGCACTATTATTTTAACTGGTGAGGGTGAAAAAGCTTTCTGTGCAGGGGGCGACCAAAAAATTCGTGGTGACTACGGTGGGTATCGCGATGAAAGTGGCACACACCATTTAAATGTCTTAGATTTCCAACGCCAAATACGTACCTGTCCAAAACCAGTTGTGGCGATGGTCGCCGGTTTCTCTATCGGCGGCGGTCATGTTTTACATATGATGTGTGACTTAACTATTGCGGCTGATAACGCCATATTTGGTCAAACGGGCCCTAAAGTTGGTTCATTTGACGGTGGCTGGGGCGCATCGTATATGGCACGTATTGTTGGGCAGAAAAAAGCACGTGAAATTTGGTTCCTATGCCGCCAATACAATGCGCAGGAAGCATTGGAGATGGGGCTAGTCAATACTGTAGTTCCTTATGCCGATTTAGAAAAAGAAACGGTACGCTGGTGTCGTGAAATGCTAGAAAATAGCCCGATGGCATTACGTTGTTTGAAAGCTGCCTTGAATGCAGATTGTGATGGTCAAGCTGGCCTGCAAGAACTGGCGGGTAATGCAACAATGCTATTTTATATGACAGATGAAGGTCAGGAAGGGCGCAATGCTTTTAACGAAAAACGCGCGCCAGACTTTTCTAAATATAAGCGTAATCCATAATGCGTAAAGCCACACTCTATTCGTTCAGCCTGCCAATGGAGGCAGGCGTCATCCTTCGTTATCAGCGTTTAAAAACTCGTGATGGGTTATTAGTCTGCTTAAAAGAGGGCGATAACGAAGGTTGGGGGGAGATTTCCCCTCTACCAGAGTTCAGTTCAGAAACATTAGAACAAGCAACCGCCGAAACTATTGTTCGATTGAATGAATGGATAAAACACGGCAAAATTTCTGAAAGTCTATTGCCTTCTGTTGCATTTGGTTGCAGTTGTGCACTTGCAGAATTGACTGGTGAATTGCCTGAGTCAGCGGATTATCGCAAAGCTCCTTTATGCAGTGGTGACCCCGATGATTTAATTCTAAGCCTTGATGCGATGGATGGTGAAAAGGTGGCTAAGGTCAAGGTTGGGTTATATGAAGCGGTACGTGATGGAATGGTCGTTAACCTATTATTAGAGGCAGTACCCGAGCTTAAATTGCGTTTAGATGCTAATCGGAGCTGGACTCGTGCGAAAGCTGACGGTTTTGCGAAGTATGTTAATCCTGACTATCGAAGCCGTATTGCATTCTTGGAAGAGCCCTGTAAAACCCGTGAAGAATCGTTGAAATTTGCAATGGATACGGGGATTAACATTGCTTGGGATGAAAGCGTGCGTGAAGACGGCTTTAAAGTCGAAGCGCAGGAAGGGGTTGCGGCAATTGTGATTAAACCAACATTGACGGGTAGCCTTAATTATTGCCGCTCTTTAGTTGAGGATGCGCATCGTTTAGGCTTACAAGCTGTGATTAGCTCATCCATTGAAAGCAGTTTTGGTTTAACACAATTAGCGCGTGTTGCACAGTGGTTAACACCAAACACTATTCCTGGTTTGGACACCGTTTCATTGATCCAATCGCAATTGATCCGTCCTTGGCCCCAGTGCGAAATAGCTGTTCAGCAACTCGATGAATTAACGGTCGTATGGCAGAGTTAATCCATTTTAATGACTGGCCTTGGCAACATTGGGCCAGTCTTTACCCCGACTCAATCGCATTATTGACGGATTCTGAGCGTATTACTTGGAAAGCCTTAAGCCAACAGGTCACCGACCTTGCCAATTACTTTTCAATGCAAGGGGTCAATCAAGGGCAATGTGTTGTCTTACGAGGTAAAAACTCTATCGAATTGTTGCTAAGCCAGTTAGCTCTTATTGCTTGTGGTGCAAGGGTGTTGCCTCTTAACCCGCGTCTACCAGAAAGGTTATTAGGGGAACTATTGCCACACCTTGATGTGAGTGCTGCTATTGATTTTACTGGTGAATCAGGTGTCTTAGCTGAGTATCGAAACTTAGATTATCAGCAGTATTATCATTTTATTGATGATAATGCTTTTCAGACAGTTGATTTTTTGACCGCATTAGAACAACCCGCAACACTCATATTAACTTCCGGCTCAACCGGCTTACCAAAAGCCGTCGTTCACAGTGTATTTGCCCACTTATGTAGTGCAAAAGGGGTTGTCAGTGTGATGAGTTATCAACAAGCGGATTGTTGGTTGCTTTCTTTGCCGCTATTTCATGTTTCAGGACAAGGTATTATTTGGCGCTGGCTACTCCAAGGGGGCAGTTTAGCGTTGAAAACCTCACCATTGGCCGAAGCCTTGCAGGATGTTACGCACGCATCCCTAGTTCCAACACAATTATGGCGTTTGTTAAACGAAGAAACTGCCAGTCAGCTTGTGTTAAAAGAAGTTTTGTTGGGGGGGGCGATGATACCTACGACACTCACAGATTTAGCAGAAAGCCGCGGAATTGCTTGCTGGAGTGGTTATGGGATGACTGAAATGGCATCCACTGTTTGTGCTAAACGTGCAAATGGTAAAAAAGGTGTCGGCTTACCATTAAAAGGTAAGCAAGTACGTATTATTAATGATGAAATCCAAATCAAGGCAGATAGCCAAGCAATAGGGTATTGGTTTGATGGTGAGGTCAAGCCGTTAAACTGTATTGACGGCTGGTTTAAAACCAATGATAAAGGCGCTTTTACTGAAGGTGAGTACCAGATACTCGGTCGATTAGACAATTTATTTATCAGTGGCGGTGAAAATATTCAACCAGAAGATATCGAATCCGTCATAAACTCTCACCCTGATGTCAGCCAAAGTTTTATTATTCCTGTTGATGATGAACAATTTGGTCAACGGCCAGTCGCAGTCATTGAAATTAATGAAACAACGGATTTAAATAAACTGGCAGATTGGTTGAAAGATAAACTCGCCTCCTATCAATATCCTACAGCGTTTTATTATTTAGCTCCTGAGCTGAAAGCTGGCGGGATCAAAGTTTCTCGCCAACAAGTAAAACACTGGCTATATACAAAGGCAGTGTTTAGTCATTAAAAAGTGGCAGGGATTCTCCTGCCACTCAAGCGAATTATTTTTTCAGAGCGTTTAATGCTTTTTCCACGCCTGCACCATACTCAGGGTGAACTTGTTTAAATAACCCAATTTGGCGTATTTGGGTTTCTTCTGTTGCGTCAATCAGTTCCCCCGCAATACGTTTAAACATTCTTTGATGTTCTGCATCATCCAGTAGTTCATACAAGGCGCGAGGCTGGCTGAAATAGTCTTGGTCTTCACGATGATCCCAATGGTCAGCAGCACCTTCGATAGATAATGGCGGCTCACTGAAATCCGGTTGTTCTTGGAATAAGCCTGCTTCATTTGGCTCATAAGTGACATTATTGCCACTATTGCCATCCACACGCATAGCTCCATCACGATGGTAATTGTGGAATGGGCAGCGAGGTGCGTTTACAGGGATTTGGTGGTGGTTGACGCCAAGGCGGTAACGGTGCGCATCGCCATAAGAGAATAAACGCCCTTGTAACATTCTATCTGGTGAGAAACCAATACCCGGGACGATATTTGCTGGGCTGAATGCTGCTTGTTCGACATCAGAAAAATAATTATCTGGGTTACGGTTAAGTTCAAAATAGCCAACATCAATTAATGGGTAATCCTTATGTGGCCAGACTTTAGTTAGGTCAAATGGGTTATAAGGAACTTGCGATGCTTCTTTCTCAGGCATGATTTGAACCTGTAAGTTCCAGCGAGGAAAGTCACCTTTTTCAATAGATTCAAATAAATCACGTTGTGAGCTTTCTCTATCTTTACCGACTAATTGTTCTGCTTGCTCATCAGAGAGGTTTTGGATGCCTTGTTGGCAGCGGAAATGGAATTTGACCCAAAATCGCTCGTTATCACTATTGATAAAGCTATAAGTATGGCTACCAAAACCGTGCATATGACGGTAACTTTGAGGGATGCCTCGATCACTCGCATCAATGGTCAATTGGTGCAAAGATTCAGGTAACTGAGAGAAAAATGCCCACTTATGTTCCATAGTACGTAAATTAGAGCGTGGGTCGCGCTTAACCACGTGGTTTAAATCAGGGAATTTCAAAGGGTCACGGAAGTAAAAAACTGGGGTATTGTTACCAACCATATCCCAGTTACCTTCTTCTGTATAAAACTTCAGTGCAAAACCTCTGATATCACGTTCTGCATCTGCGGCACCACGCTCACCTGCAACGGTAGAAAAGCGGGCAAACATTTCGGTTTTTTTTCCAATTTGCGAGAAAATTTTTGCCCTTGTGTAACGGGTAATATCATGTGTCACCGTAAAGGTACCGAATGAGCCTGAACCTTTTGCATGCATGCGTCTTTCTGGGATCACTTCACGGTCAAAATGAGCCAGTTTCTCTAAAAACCAAACATCCTGTAATAACATAGGGCCGCGTTTACCCGCGGTCATGACATTATTATTATTGGCGACGGGAGCGCCAGAAGCGGTAGTAAGCCCTTTCTTTTTCATCAAAATACTCCTAATTCTGGATTAAATGACTACACAAACCTAACTAATAAGTTAATCTTTTGTAAAAAATAAAATCATTACTACAATGAACCTATAAACCAGTATAATTACCATGGTATTAATAATCTAATTAATATGACCAATTACTGTGATTAACATGGCAATAGTGGTATTCATATTACTGTTATTGAATGATATACCTTTGATTTGATAAAATTATTTGAGAATTTGTCGTATTTTATGTATAGCTTGAGTAAATCTGAGTAATAAAGACTGAGGATTACGTAAAATTCGCGTAGTATCCGCATGTAATAATTTGAAGAGGATAAGATAATGCGCAAAGTATTGTTATTAGCAGCGGCCATGTCGCCATTTTTTGTTGGTACTGCACAGGCAGTTTCAGTTAGTGCTCAAGCAGGTAAACATTTTACGGAATTGTCCGCTGGGTTGGGTAACCCAAATGCCGGTTTAGCGTTTAATGGTTCTTGGGCGCGCAGTGACCATGATGGTCAAATGGGGAGCCTCGGCGCTACATTTGGTTTGCCAATTGGGCCTTTTTCTGCTCATGTTGGTGGTAAAGGGTTATATTTATCGCCTGATAACAATAGTAATGGTGCTGCATTAGCTGTTGGTGGTGGGGTAAATTGGCAAGCTTTGCCTTCATTAAATATTTATGGTGAAGCTTATGGTGCTCCTGAGCAACTGACATCAGGCAGCAAATCGTACGTAGAAGCTAAAGCGGGCGCACGTTACACGGTATTCAAGCCGTTATCTATTGATGCTGGGTATCGGTTAATTGAAATGAAAGGTAGCCATGGCAACAACAGTGATAAAGTTGCAGATGGTTGGTATGTGGGAGCAGGGCTTTCATTTTAAAACTTTTCTCGTATTTTAATCAGTTCCTAATCCGGGATTAACCCCTTAGATTGGGAACTGATAATTCCACCTTATTTTTTATTATCATAAATATTCTTTATTTAAAAGCCGCTTGAAACAAAATAATAACTAAGCTTATTTATTACGATGTTGCTCACATTGCACATACTAATAGCTGTTAGAGGGTTACTGTAATGAAACCAGTACTTCACGGCTTAACCCCGTGCTTTCCATAATAATTTCTAGGCTAACCCCTTGTTTAAGTAAATTACTCGCCAAAACAATTGTTGCCTCTTCACGCCCTTTTTCTCGCCCTCGCTCAATGCCTTCAAGTAGACCTTCTTGGCGGCCTTTATCCTGTAACCGCTGTGCAATATTCATTATAGTTTCCTTATGTTTTTCGGTTTGCTCCCCCAATGCCTGCACAATATGTTCGAAATTAGTGGAGTCCAACGCAATGAACAAATAATTCAAGATAGTCACGATATCATTATCGCTATTATAGTGTTGATTAAGTGCCTGTGCCAAGAGCGGCAGAACTTGCTGAAATTCATCCCGTAAATACTTATGTTTCATCGCCAGCTCCATGACAGCGACTTTCCGATGATTAACCAATTGACTATCCTCTATTACCGTGACATCTACCAATGGGAATGGCTGTGTGTATAGCCCATTAGCGATATCTGGGAGTGTAAAACAATCCGTCCATAATTGCGTATAGGGGTATGGAGACCGCCCACCGTGATAAAAAAGAACTGGCACCACAAGAGGGGGCGTCTTATTACCTTGTTGCAGATGTTGGTTCATCGCTAAAAACGCATAATGCATTAAACGCCAAGCCATAAGTTTATCTGGGGTTGACTGGTGTTCGACTAAAAGATAAAGGTAACCTTTTCCGTGGGTTGTTTGCACTGAATATAAAACATCGGATAAACGTGAGCGCAGTTGTTTATCAATAAATGAAGAGTTAGTTAGGGCTAGCGTATTAAAATCACATAATGACTTAATATGATTAGGGAGGTGAATATCAAAAAAGTCTCGGGCATTCTCAATTTTCGTCATAAAGCCTTTAAAAGCGGCATCATGTGCAGTAGATATCCGTTTTTTCTGCATCCAATTATCCTTATTGGCAGCCAATGATAACAAGCAGTAACGTCACTACACCACAATAGAATAAGCAGACAAAGTTGTCTGCTCGGTATTATTTACTGATAAGGAGTGATATTTTGGAGGTAAATTTTAAGAGGTGTATTAACTCAGAGTAAAATATAGGGATGATGAATGATTGGGTTAATGGATAAAGGTAATAACAATAAAACTCAATCCTGAGTAAAAGACTTCAAATGGCATGATATTGAAGTCTTTTACTTTATCGAGAGCTTACCCAACGTTTGGTAAAAAACCAGCAACAATAGCAAATTGGATAGCGATGACAGCGATACCGCAAAGTAGCACTAAACCTAATATTGGTGTGCCACCCTTAACTTGGTATTCACCTTGCGTTTCAACTTTACGCACCCGTAAGGTTAAGAGCGCAGGGATAATCAGTGCAAGAACAGACAGTGCAACAGCAGCATAAGTTAAGGCCTGCACGAAACTGCTAAAAAATAAGGCAGCTAACAGCGGCGGTATGAAGGTTAATAAACCTGTTTGAATGCGACCAAATAGGTGGTTACTGCGCTTAAATAGGTCGGCAAGATAATCAAATAGGCCAAGGGCAACACCTAAAAAGGAAGTCGCTAAGGCTAAATCCATAAATAAACTAACAGCGATATTTACACGGGGTGTAGCCACAACATCACGGATTGCAGTCAGTAGCCCGTTTAGGCCAGATTGTTGCGCAAGGATCCCGATAAACGTATGAGAGGGAATTGACCCAAGCGTTGCGATTTGCCACAGAATATAGGCGACTAGTGGGATAGCACTACCCGTAATAAAAATCATACGTAATTTACGCACATCACCATTCATATAGTTCACCAAGCTAGGCACGCTTCCATGGAACCCAAATGAAGTGAATATAACGGGCACGGCCGCAAGAAGTAGGCCTTTTTCAACTGGCATTGTGCTTAAGTTAATAGCTTCGGCATGGGGCATCATCACGACTAACATAATCACTAAAAAAACAGTTTTTGCAGTGAATAAAATTCGATTAATAAAGTCTACAGAGTGGGTGCCTATGCAGACAATCGCACCACCGATAATTGTGAACGCAATAATGGCAGTATCCGTCGAAATGTTAATACCCCACCATGAAGAAAAACTGTCTGAAATTAGAACACCGGCACCGCCAATATATGCAGTCGTTAAGGCGTACATTAATAACAGCATACTGAGGCCTGTTACTATTTGCCCTGTGGGACCTAGATATTTCTTAGCAACAGACCCTAATCCCATGTTGGCTGGGTTATGTTGATATACTTCAACTAATAGCAATGAGGTATAGCTCATTAACATCCACAAACCAACAAGCAAACAGACGATGCCTGTGAAACCGACACCTGCAGCAGCAAGTGGCATTGCCAGCATCCCAGCCCCTATTGTTGTTCCTGCAACGATTAACACACTGCCAAGCGTACGATTCTTCACAAGTTCCTCTAATTGAAATTAATTTATTAATAAGTGCAGCAGATTATGCGATTGCACGTGCGCTGTCAAATGTAAATTACAGGTGGTGTATATATATATTTACACCTTAAATTTAGTTGAGACTAAAAGAATGGCTAAATAAATACAGGTTAATTAAATGAAAAAATAATGAGAGATAAACGTAAATTCAAAGAGGAGGCATATGTTAAAAAATAGAGGGTAATTAATTGATTTTTCTATATAGACTAATTAACTGGGCAGTATGGCAGTTACTTAAGGTGAATTGTGTGATGGGGCTATAACAAAAGCATAAAAAATAAAATTAAATTGATTTTGAAATTATCATAAATCAAATTAATGAATATAAATCATCCGGATAATATAGGCAGACATATCTATAAAGGATGAAACTATGGACTTCATGATACAACTTGCCATTATCCTTGTTTGCTTGTTTTACGGAGCAAAAAAAGGTGGGATGGCGTTAGGGCTTTTGGGTGGTGTTGGTCTCGTAATTTTAGTTTTTGGGTTTGGCTTACCGCCAGGAAAACCGCCTGTTGATGTTATGCTTGTTATCATTGCTGTTGTTGCCGCATCAGCAACGTTACAAGCATCAGGCGGTTTAGATGTCATGCTGCAAATTGCAGAACGATTACTACGGAAAAACCCTAAATACATCTCTATTGTGGCACCATTTGTGACATGCATTTTAACCATTTTGTGTGGTACAGGGCATGTTGTTTATACTATTTTACCTATCATTTATGATGCAGCGATTAAAAACAATATTCGTCCAGAAAGACCAATGGCTGCAAGTAGTATTGGTGCACAAATGGGGATTATAGCTAGCCCTGTATCAGTGGCTGTTGTTTCACTCGTTGCAATGTTAAATGGGGTGACGATAAACGGGCAATCTCTTGAATTTCTAGATTTATTGGCCATTACTATCCCATCAACATTATTAGGTATTTTAGCTATTGGTATCTTTAGTTGGTTTAGGGGGAAAGATCTTGATAAAGACCCCGTATTCCAAGAGTTTATTTCTGTCCCTGAAAACCATGATTATGTATATGGTGACAGTGTGACATTACTGGATAAAAAACTGCCTAAAATTAATTGGGTAGCGATGTGGATTTTCCTAGCATCTATTGCAGTCGTTGCATTATTAGGCGCTTTTTCTGAATTAAGACCACTAGTGAATGGTAAACCACTTTCTATGGTATTAGTGATCCAGATGTTTATGTTATTGGCAGGAGCGCTAATTATTATCATCTGTAAAACTAATCCAGGGCAAATATCGAAGAATGAAGTTTTCCGCTCAGGGATGATTGCTATTGTCGCGGTATATGGTATCGCATGGATGGCTGAAACCATGTTTGGTGCACACATGGATGAGATCAAAGGAACACTTGGTTCTTTAGTTAAGGATTTCCCATGGGCATATGCGGTTATTTTACTATTGGTGTCTAAATTCGTTAATTCACAAGCAGCGGCATTGGCAGCGGTTGTGCCTATCGCATTAGGAATTGGTGTTGACCCTGCTTATATTATTGCTTCTGCACCAGCTTGTTATGGTTATTATATTTTACCAACTTATCCTAGTGACCTTGCAGCGATTCAATTTGACCGCTCAGGAACAACACGTATCGGTAAATTTGTTATCAACCACAGTTTTATCTTGCCGGGGTTAATTGGGGTGGGCGTCTCTTGCGTATTTGGCTGGGTATTTGCCGCTTTATATGGTTACCTATAAACCGATAGCAATCTCATAAGATGAAAAGCGATTGCATGGAAAGTCAATTACCATGCAATCGCTAACGATATTAAACTATCAACCAATTTCAATGTCAGAAAGCGGGTGGCAACAACAAGGTAATATTTCACCTTCTTGAACAAATGCCAAAGGTTTACGCTTATAGCCGACTTTTCCACGTAATAACATCACACGACATGAACCACAGTAGCCTTCACGGCATTGATATTCGACAGGAACACGACTATCTTCGAGAGCTTCCAATAAACACGAATGGATTTCAGTATGGAAGGGGACTTGAACACCCTGCGTTAATCGCAGGGTGATTTTATGGCTAGCCATAATTACAGTTCGAAGTCGCTCAGGTCGTCGGTATCGACTTGAGAGTCAATTTGACCAACTAGGTAAGAACTAACTTCAACTTCTTGAGGTGCGACCTGTACGTTATCTGAAACTAACCATGCGTTAATCCATGGTATCGGGTTGGAGCGCCCTTCGAAAGGTAATTTCAAACCTACCGCTTGCATACGGATATTAGTAATGTATTCAACGTATTGGCATAAAATATCTTTATTTAAACCAATCATTGAACCTTCACTAAATAGGTAATCAGCCCACTCTTTTTCTTGTTCCGCTGCTTGTACGAACAAGTCGTAGCATTCTTGTTCACATTCCGCTGCAATTTCTGCCATTTCAGGGTCATCTTGACCTGAACGCAATAGGTTAAGCATGTGTTGAGTACCGGTTAGGTGCAACGCTTCATCACGCGCAATTAGCTTGATGATTTTTGCATTCCCTTCCATCAGTTCACGCTCAGCAAAAGCAAATGAACAAGCAAAACTAACATAAAAACGGATGGCTTCTAGGGCATTAACACTCATTAAGCACAGGTAAAGTTGCTTTTTAAGTTGGCGTAGAGAAACGGTGACTTGCTTGCCATTACAATTATGAGTGCCTTCACCAAACATATGGTAGTAGTTAGTCATTTCGATTAGGTCATCATAAAAACCAGAAATGTCTTTTGCACGCTTTAAAATTTCTTCATTTTCAACAATATCATCAAAAATGATGGCAGGGTCATTTACGATATTACGAATAATATGCGTATAAGAACGTGAGTGAATAGTTTCAGAAAATGCCCACGTTTCTACCCAAGTCTCTAACTCAGGAATTGAAATTAATGGCAACAGAGCCACATTTGGGCTGCGACCCTGAATAGAGTCAAGCAGCGTTTGGTATTTCAGATTACTGATGAAAATATGCTTTTCGTGTTCTGGCAATGCATTATAGTCAATGCGGTCGCGCGACACGTCAACTTCTTCTGGTCGCCAGAAAAATGACAGTTGTTTTTCAATCAGTTTTTCAAAAATAGGGTATTTTTGCTGATCATAGCGTGCCACGTTAACCGGCTGGCCGAAAAACATCGGTTCCAGCATTTGGTCATTTTTCTTCTGTGAAAACGTTGTATATGTATGTGACATAACCATTCCTATTAAATTTTACACGCGCCGCCTTCGCAATCGGAATCTGCTGACTCAACAACTTCTTCCAGATCACCTTGCACATCTTCCGCGCCATCGCGGGTGTTATGATAGTAAAGTGTTTTCACACCAAACTTATAGGCGAGCAATAAATCTTTTAGCAATTGGTTCATTGGTACTTTACCGCTCTCGAAACGAGTTGGGTCATAGTTTGTGTTTGCAGATATCGACTGGTCGATAAATTTCTGCATGATACCAACGAGTTGTAAATAACCGCTATTTGAAGGCATTTGCCATAACAGTTCATAAGCACTTTTAAGATTTTCGTAATCAGGGACGACCTGACGTAAGATGCCATCTTTAGATGCTTTAATACTGATGTAACCACGTGGCGGCTCAATACCATTGGTTGCGTTTGAAATCTGGGATGATGTTTCAGAAGGCATCAAAGCAGATAATGTAGAGTTACGCAGACCATGTTGTTTAATGTCTTGGCGAAGTGCTTCCCAATCATAATGTAAAGGCTCATTAGTTAACTTATCGAGTTCTTTTTTATAAGTATCGATCGGTAACACACCTTGTGCATAAGTGGTTTCATTGAACCATGGGCAAGCGCCTTGCTCTTTTGCTAGTTCATTTGAGGCTTTCAACAGGTAATATTGAATTGCTTCAAAGGTTTTATGCGTTAGATTATTTGCACTGCCATCGGAGTAACGAACACCATGTTTTGCCAAATAATAAGCATAGTTGATCACGCCAATACCTAAGGTACGACGGCCCATAGACCCTTGCTTCGCTGCAATAATTGGGTAATCTTGATAATCGAGTAGGGCATCTAACGCACGGACAGCTAACGTGGCTAATTCTTCTAACTCATCAAGGCTTTCAATTGCACCTAAGTTGAAAGCAGAAAGTGTACATAGCGCGATTTCACCATTTTCATCATTAATGTTATTTAATGGTTTTGTCGGTAATGCAATTTCTAAACACAGGTTCGATTGACGAACGGGTGCAACTTGTGGGTCAAATGGGCTATGTGTATTACAGTGGTCAACGTTTTGAATATAAATACGACCAGTAGATGCACGCTCTTGCATCATTAATGAAAATAGCTCAACGGCTTTTACGGCGGTCTTGCGAATATTTTCATCTTGTTCATATTTCACATACAAGCGTTCGAATTCTTCTTGATCGGCAAAGAAAGCGTCATAAAGACCCGGCACATCAGATGGGCTGAATAACGTGATATCTTGGTTTTTAATCAAGCGTTCGTACATCAATTTATTTAACTGAACGCCGTAGTCCATATGACGAACACGGTTACCTTCAACACCACGGTTATTTTTTAGAACCAATAAGCTTTCAACTTCTAAGTGCCAGATTGGGTAGAATAATGTTGCTGCACCACCGCGGACGCCACCTTGAGAACAAGATTTAACCGCTGTTTGGAAGTGCTTATAAAATGGTATACAGCCAGTATGGAATGCTTCACCACCACGAATAGGGCTACCTAATGCACGGATACGCCCTGCATTTACACCAATTCCTGCACGTTGTGAAACATATTTGACAATGGCACTTGATGTGGCGTTGATAGAATCAAGGCTGTCTCCACATTCAATTAGAACACAAGAACTAAATTGACGCGTAGGTGTACGTACCCCAGCCATAATTGGCGTAGGTAGTGAAATTTTGAAGGTAGATACGGCATCGTAGAAACGGCGAATGTAATCAAGACGTGTTTCTTTTGGGTAATGTGAAAATAGACAAGCCGCAACTAATATATATAAAAATTGCGCACTTTCGTATATTTCACCAGTTACGCGGTTTTGTACTAAATATTTGCCTTCGAGCTGTTTAACCGCAGCATAGGAAAAATTCATATCACGCCAATGGTCAATAAAACTATCCATTTGCTCGAACTCTGCTTCGGAGTAGTCTTCCAGCAAATGCTTATCATATTTCCCCATTTCAACGAGGTGTTTTACATGTGCATACAGTGCTGGTGGCTCAAATTGGCCATAGGCTTTCTTGCGTAGGTTAAATATCGCAAGACGTGCGGCAAGATATTGGTAATCTGGTGTTTCACCAGTAATCAAATCGGCTGCTGCTTTGATCATCGTTTCGTGAATATCAGAAGTTCTGATCCCATCATAAAACTGAATCTGTGAACGTAACTCCACCTGAGAAACAGATACGTTACTGAGGCCTTCAGCAGCCCAGGTTATTACCTTGTGGATTTTATCGAGATTAATGCGTTCTTTATGTCCATCACGTTTTGTGACTAACAGACTCTGGTTCATGAGCAAATGCACCTTGGTTGAACAACAAATAGTGTAATGCAAACATAAAAAAGCCCATGGTTAAATGCCATGAGACTAGTTGTGTTATGTTTTGCCTTACTACTATATGTAGTAGTTTGTTGAGAATACCATAACAAGATAATGTTAATATGCGATTTTATCAAGTGAACAAATTGCGGGGTTCTTGTGGATAACTGGTTGGATAAGAAAATAGATCATGTCGGTAAGCTGCATGGTAAAAGGAACTAATAAAAAAAAAGCTTCCGACATGAGGACTAAAATAAATTTTGTAAATTGCGATCGTTTGCTGCTTTCTTAAACGTACTGCTTGCGATTTATTCTTTTCGCGACTAACAGACTATTCGCTGATCGTGTGCAGCATATAATTGACATCCACATTTGGGCCAAGCCAAAATTTATCAGTCATAGGGTTATAGTGCAACCCTATGATATGTTTATCTTTTAACTGTGTTCCATCGACCCAGCTAATCAATTCTGATGGGCGAATAAATTTATTCGCATCATGAGTCCCTTTGGGGACCATTTTCATCACATACTCTGCAGCAACAACTGCCATCAACCAAGCTTTTTTATTACGATTAATAGTAGAAAAAATAACATGGCCACCTGGTTTAACTAATTTTGCGCAGGCTCTGACGACAGATTGTGGGTCTGGCACATGCTCTAGCATTTCCATGCAAGTTACAACATCATAGGCTTGAGGGTGTTTATCCGCATGTTGTTCAACCGTTTCTTGAACATATTCAACAGGAATACCTGACTCAAGCGAATGCAAACGTGCAACCATTAAAGGTTCCGCGCCCATATCTAGGCCAGTAACCTCCGCGCCTTCACGCGCCATACTTTCTGATAAAATGCCGCCACCACAGCCTACATCAAGAATTTTTTTACCGAAAATCCCCTCTACACGTTGCATGATGTACCCTAAACGTAATGGGTTAATACGGTGTAAAGGGGCGAACTCGCCTTCTAAATCCCACCAGCGGGACGCGATGGATTCAAATTTTTCAATTTCTTGTTTATCGACATTAAGATACGCTGGGGTTTGGGTATCACTCATTAAAGAAGCTCCTATTTTGATCCTATTACCCGATAGACCTATTATTGATAGCCTGATTTTAATAGGGGAGGTGATAGGCGCCCGTTTATTATTGAAGGTTAAAATGCAGACAATAACTGAGTTATCGCAGCTATTCATTGCAGAACCTTCAAGTTTCGGACACATAAACTTAATTTTCCGCTATTATACATAGCTTGAAAGACAAATACCCGTCTCTTATTTTTATTAAATTGGCGAATTGTGGTATAGTTCTACTCTTTGAATCCGAAGTTATGAGGGACAGTGGTTCCATGAGCGAGATTGCCAGAGAAATCACACCAGTTAATATCGAAGAAGAGCTTAAAAGTTCGTATTTGGATTATGCAATGTCCGTTATTGTCGGCCGTGCACTTCCGGATGTTCGAGATGGACTGAAGCCAGTACACCGCAGAGTACTATTTGCGATGAATGTATTGGGAAATGATTGGAATAAACCCTATAAAAAATCTGCCCGTATAGTCGGGGACGTCATCGGTAAATACCATCCACATGGTGATAGCGCTGTTTATGAGACTATCGTTCGTCTTGCACAGCCTTTCTCTATGCGTTACATGCTGGTGGATGGTCAAGGAAACTTCGGTTCAGTTGATGGAGACTCAGCTGCGGCAATGCGTTATACGGAAATCCGTATGGCGAAAATTGCTCATGAGCTACTGGCTGATCTTGAAAAAGAAACCGTTGATTTCGTTCCAAACTATGATGGAACAGAGCAAATTCCTGAAGTAATGCCAACGAAAATCCCTAACCTTTTAGTTAATGGGTCATCAGGTATTGCTGTTGGGATGGCAACTAATATTCCTCCTCACAATTTAGGGGAAGTTATAAATGGTTGTCTTGCCTATATAGAAGATGAAGATATCAGTATTGAAGGTTTGATGGAGCACATACCGGGCCCAGATTTCCCGACTGCTGCCATCATCAACGGTCGTCGTGGTATCATCGATGCTTATCGTACAGGGCGTGGTAAGGTTTATATCCGTGCTAGTGCAGAAGTCGAAGTCGATGAGAAAAGTGGCCGTGAAACCATCATTGTCAGCGAAATACCTTATCAAGTGAATAAAGCTCGCTTGATTGAAAAAATTGCTGAACTAGTCAAAGACAAACGTGTTGACGGTATCAGTGCATTACGTGATGAGTCAGATAAAGACGGCATGCGTATTGTCATTGAGGTAAAACGTGATGCGGTGGGTGAGGTTGTCCTAAACAACTTGTATTCATTAACTCAGCTGCAAGTTTCTTTTGGCATTAATATGGTGGCTTTACATCAAGGCCAACCAAAAATACTGAATCTAAAAGATATTATTGCTGCTTTCGTTCGTCATCGTCGTGAGGTTGTTACACGCCGTACCATTTTTGAACTGCGTAAAGCACGCGATAGAGCTCATATACTTGAAGCGTTAGCGATTGCATTAGCGAATATTGACCCAATTATCGAGCTGATCCGTAAGGCACCAACGCCAGCAGAAGCCAAAGCAGGGCTGATAGCAAGGTCTTGGGACCTTGGTAATGTGGCTGCGATGCTAGAGCGTGCAGGTGATGACGCGGCTCGTCCAGAATGGTTAGAAGAACAGTTCGGTGTTCATGATGGTCAATATTTCCTTACTGAACAACAAGCACAAGCTATTCTTGATTTGCGTTTGCAAAAGTTAACGGGTCTTGAGCATGAAAAATTACTCGAAGAATACCGTGAACTTTTAATTCAAATTGAAGCTCTGTTATTTATTTTGCGCAGCCCTGAACGTTTGATGGAAGTTATTCGCGAAGAATTAGAAATTATTCGTGATACATATAATGACCCTCGACGTACTGAAATTACCGAGAATACCGCGGACATCAATATTGAAGATTTAATCAATCAAGAAGATGTGGTCGTTACGTTATCTCACCAAGGTTATGTGAAGTATCAGCCTCTGTCTGATTACGAAGCACAGCGTCGTGGAGGGAAAGGTAAATCGGCAGCGCGGACGAAAGACGAAGACTTTATTGAACGCCTCTTGGTTGCCAATACGCACGATACCATCTTGTGTTTCTCAAGTCGTGGTCGCTTATACTGGATGAAGGTTTACCAATTACCAGAGGCCAGCCGTGGTGCTCGTGGTCGTCCAATCGTTAACTTATTACCACTTGAACAAAACGAACGCATTACAGCTATCTTACCTGTACGAGAGTACGAAGAGGGCTACAACGTGTTTATGGCGACTGCAAGCGGTACGGTGAAGAAAACGCCTTTACAAGAATTCAGCCGTCCAAGAAGCGCAGGTATTATTGCGGTTAACCTAAATGAAGGTGATGAACTCATTGGTGTTAATTTGACCGATGGCTCAAATGAAGTCATGTTGTTCTCTGCGCAAGGTAAAGTGGTTCGCTTTGCTGAAGATGCAGTAAGACCGATGGGGCGCACTGCAACAGGTGTTCGTGGTATAAAATTAATGGATAACGATAAAGTTGTCTCCTTAATTATTCCTCGAGGGGAAGGCCATATCTTGACTGTAACAGAGAATGGTTACGGTAAACGTACTGAAGCAGCAGAATATCCAACAAAATCACGTGCAACTCAAGGGGTTATCTCCATTAAAGTGAGTGAACGTAACGGGAATGTAGTTGGCGCCATTCAAGTCGATGACACTGACCAAATCATGATGATCACTGATGCAGGGACGTTAGTTCGTACTCGAGTGTCAGAAGTCAGTATTGTTGGTCGAAATACTCAAGGTGTTACTCTGATTAGAACTGCCGAAGACGAAAAAGTTGTTGGCTTACAGCGCGTTGCTGAAACGGAAGATGATGAAGGTTTAGATGATGAAAATGTAGACGAAAACACCATGGAAAATGGTGTGGATGATGCAGACATCAATGAACAAGATTAATCATTTCGTTTAATCTACTCAACGGGCAGCCGATCACGCTGCCCGTTTTACTTTTCTAATTGATATCTCTCATGGTTTTTATTACTTTTCATGTTTATCGCTTTTTTATCATGTGATCGAGTATAATTAACGGTCATGGTATCGAATATACAGGAAGGCGCTTGAGATATTTACCCTCGTTTAAAACATCACTTAGACTCTCTCGAGATTTATTTCGTATCCTCGGCTTGATGTTGTGGGGGATGGGCGTTTTTATTACTTTATTTTTTCTTTATTCACAATTCAATGAGTATAAATCTGACATACGTCAGCAATTTTATTCAGGGCATGAGAATCTTCAGGCTTATATTCAACAAACCGGTGCGACCTTAAATTCTATTCAGTCAATGACTGAACAATATAAAACTAAATTACAAGAATCTGGGAATGGAAAGGCTACATCTACAAGTTTTATGGATTTGCCTAGTGCATCAAACTATTCTTTTTATAAATTAACCGCCGATACAGATTGTGATTATTTTAGGAATAGGGCTGAAAATTATTTACATGCTTTCGAACAATTAAATTATTTCTGGAAGGATAGTATTGCGGCTCCACAAGCCTTAAATCATGTATTTTTAGTCGGTTCAAGAAGTTATTGTATGGTGGATTATCCGATCCGTTCTACAATATCCGATATTGAGATATTGAAAAAAGTGAGTTATGAGAGTGTACGCACCTATCAGGGACTAAGGCTGAGAGGCAAAGAGCGTAATTTGTTCACTATTGTGCATGGCGCTCAACCCGATAACGGCCAAGTCTATCTAATTCAACCTGTTAATCATAAAGAGATGTTGCTTGCTTTTATTGGTTTAGAACGCTCAATCAATTTGAATCAATTTAATATAAGTAAAAATAAAGCAGTTGAAATATTGATGGTGAATAATTATAACCAACCTGTTTTATATTCACCGGTAGATATGAATCCTAAAAGTTCAGCACTGTTGAATATCGCAGAGCCTTCTTTTTTTGGCTTTAATTCTGATTATTCAAAATTAATTTTTAAGAAGCGTTTAGCCCCTTCTCAAGTAACGGTTATTTTCTCAATAGCAACATCTCAAATACTCGCGAGCTTAGAAGATACTATCTTCTACGGGGTAATACTTAATATTTTTACTGGTGGGCTTATTTTCTTTCTAATCTGGTTGTTAGAAAGAAAAATGTTGGAGCCAGCTGCGAATACCGCTATTCGCCTCGAAGAACATGAACAATTTAATCATAAAATTGTGGCCTCCGCGCCTGTGGGGATCATTATCTTACGGTTAACGGATGGTGGCAATATTCTAAGTAATGAGCTGGCTCATGATTATTTTCGCTTATTAAGTGATGATGATAAGCAGCGGATTTTGACAATTATTCGCCAGAAAGCGAGTAATTATATTGATGTTGTGACAACAAATGGTACACATTTACAGATCAGCTTTGTGAATTCTCGTTATCAAAATGAAGATGTCGCGATTTGTGTTTTAATTGATATCAGTATCCGTGTGCAAATGGAGAAATCATTGCAAGATATTGCTGATGCTGCAGAGCAAGCAAACCATGCAAAATCGATGTTCTTAGCAACGGTAAGCCATGAATTAAGAACACCGCTATATGGGATCATCGGTAATATTGAATTATTGCAACGTTATGAGTTATCCGAAAAAGCAACGCGTTTAGTGTCCACAATGGATAATTCTTCTTCATTACTGTTGCAAATCATCAGTGATATTTTGGATTTTTCTAAAATTGAATCTAAACAATTGAAAATAGAAAATAAACTTTTTAATTGTCGGGAAGTATTTGCATTTGTATTAGCTAACTATTTGCCATTAGTGACCAAGAAAAAAATATCGTTGTATTCTTATATTGAGCCTGACATTCCTGATTTAATTCTCAATGATTCAGTACGGCTACAGCAAGTGGTTTCTAATATTGTTAATAACAGTATTAAGTTTACGGAATCCGGTTTTGTACTGTTGTATGTTTGGAAAGATGAGAATTATTTGAAGGTCGAAATCCGAGATTCAGGGATAGGCATGACTCAAGCAGTGGTGATGCAATTATTTGACCCATTCTTTCAAGTACATGACCAAAACAATACCGGACACAAAGGAACAGGTTTAGGTTTAGCTATATGTGAAAAACTAATCAACCTAATGGATGGTGATATAGAAGTTAGTTCCCAAATAGGTCTTGGAAGTTCATTCACAATACGTATCCCACTTTATGGGCAAGAGTACATTAAAAAAACGGTTCCCGATTATCGTACAGGCTATCGTATTGCTATTTCGTGCCAAAACGAATTCTTAATGAATTTCCTATCACGGCTATTAGCACATGAAAAATTTATAGTAGTAACTAATAACTCTATCGACAAAACAATCGATTATGACCTGTTGATAACCGATTGTGAGCATAAAGGGGAAGTGAGAAGCACTCATCATATTCAGTTGTCGAGCTTCTACGCAGGTGATCTTTATGAAGCAAAATCAAATGAATGGGTTTATAACACATATCAATTAGATAAGTTACCCGTATTAATTGATAAAGTTATTATGAAAACCGTTGAGAATTCACAGAAAAATGTTAGCTCGAATGAGCAACTAATGGCAGATTTTTCTTTGGGTGAATACCATGTACTTATTGTTGATGACCATCCAATCAATCGGATGCTTTTGAGTGAACAATTAGCCAGCATCGGCTTTACAACGGGTACTGCAGTGGATGGATTAGATGCACTGAAATACTTAGATAGCCATCATGCTGATATTATTTTAACGGACGTTAACATGCCAAATATGGATGGTTATCAGTTGGCAAGAGAGTTACGCCGCTTAGAATGTAATTTACCTATTGTTGCACTAACAGCGAATGCGATGGCTGAGGAAAAACAACGCTGTATCGATGCGGGTATGAATGATTGTTTATCAAAACCAACCACTATTGCTATTTTGCGCGAGACATTGACCCGTTTTTGCTGAAAAATGAATGGAGTAAAAAATAAAAACCCGTAACCGGGTTTTTATCGTGTAGTAAAAGAACTTAAATATTACTCTGAAGGCGAGTTATCAATACTGACAGAAGAAAGATAGTTCAGTAAGGCAATATCATTTTCAACGCCTAATTTCAGCATTGCTGATTTTTTCTGGCTACTAATTGTTTTGATACTACGATTAAGCTTCTTAGCAATTTCAGTGACTAAGAAACCTTCAGCAAATAAACGCAGAACTTCACTTTCTTTTGGCGATAAGCGTTTATCACCGTAACCACTCGCATTGACTTTTTCTAACAATTTACTCACACTTTCAGGGGTAAACTTTTTACCTTTCTGTAAGGCCGCTAATGCTTTAGGTAAATCTGCTGGTGCGCCTTGTTTTAACACTATACCTTCGATATCCAGTTCTAGAATTGCACTTAGAATGGCTGGATTATTGTTCATGGTGAGAACAATAATTGAAAGGTCAGGATAATGGCGTTTAATGTATTTGATTAACGTAATACCATCGCCGTATTTATCACCTGGCATAGATAAATCAGTAACTAGAACATCAGCGTTTAAGCGTGCTAAGTTATTAATTAAAGAGGTTGAGTCCTCAAATTCACCTACGATATTCACCCATTCGATTTGTTCAAGTGATTTTCTGATACCGAAAAGAACAATAGGGTGATCATCGGCAACAATGACATTTAGGTTATTCATCTTATTGGTTACCTTCTGGCATTAGTTTTTTGACTGAATTATCCAGCATGCTAATGCATTTTCTTATTTCCAATCCGTTTTCATCTGCTATATAACGCTCTAAATCTTCACAAATTTTATGAAGAACTGTGAATTCGAGCATAGCAAAAACTCCTTTTAAACGATGTGCAGTGTTTTTCAATTCGGTCAAATCCTCAACACTTTCACTATTATACAGTTTATTAATATCTATCGGTACTGTTGTTATGAACAAATCTCGATATCCACTGTTAGCTAAAACTAATTGATAACTTTTAATTGCATTTTCCATTTCTCCATCAGGGTTAGATAATGAAGTTTGAGATTCAACCTCGTTAGGTTCTGGTAAGCGTGAACATTCATCTTCGCTATCCGAATTTTCGATAAGTAATGAAATTGCACTAATAAGCTCATCAGCAAAGTTATAATTAACCTCTATGTAGTGAGGTTGCAACTCGTGCATTCCAGAAAGATTACCATTAATTTTGATAATGTGTTCAAAACATTCTTCATTATTATCAGTGATCAACAGATCCCAATCCGTATGCGGAGAACTTTCATTTAAATCAAGAAATTCTGCGCCATAATTGGCTAAGGTATTTCTGATAATACGCGAAATATCTGCATTATGAATATTTAACCGCACGTAGACATCCTCTAATAAAGCAGGATAATCCTTAACAAGGAGTTCATTGGTCGCTGGAAGTGTAATCTCATAATGTGTGCCTATCGCATCGCTAGTACGAATCGAAAATGTCCCATTCATCCTCTTTACCAATAACTTACATAAATAAAATGTCATACCAGAACGAGTGAAGTGAGATGAATTTAGTATTTTCCCAAGAAAAGGACTTTGCAAGTTATTAAGTTCTTGGTTACTAAGCCCTGAACCACTATCTCTAATGTTAAGTAAAACGACTCTTTTTTCTGAATCATAAGATAGCGTGAAAGATATCTTCCCAAAAGAGGTTGTTGCAATAGAATAATCCCAAATGAGTTGTATTAGATGCTGTAAATAAGCCAAATTGGTTTCAATTAATGAATCAGGATTGATATTGTTATGAAAATAAAGGGCTAACCCTTTATTATTAAGACGCGATAGGTTTTGTTTCAAAAACTGATTAACGACATTTGCAATCGAAATTTTTTCACTTTTTAGTGGAGTTGTTTCTGATTCTAGCTGATTTAGCAACCCTATATTTTCAAACCAACGGTTAATATAAAATAGCTGACTTTCTATTTCTAAAACAAATTTTTGGCTGTTTTCACCTGAAATTTTAGCTAATTTAGTTAATTGGTCGTCAATTTGGATAAGGGCAGGAAGTATTTCACTACACATATTTTCAAATACAACCTTGCGCATTTGGATATTCTTTTTATATTCACGGTTGGCTAGTTCTTGGCGTTTTTGAGTGAGAGCTTCCTTGTCTTTATCTACAATAATAAACATGACAGTATTTGCTTTGGTTGCACTTTCAACAAGTACGATCTCATAAACAATATTTTCAATCGAAACCTGAATAACATCATGATTTTCGATTGCCATCTCTTTTATATGAACCAAATCCATTGAAGGTAGTAATTGATTTGCAATGTTATTGCTAAGGATTTTTTTGTTGGCATTAAAGTCGTAGACTAAAATACCATAGGCAATATGGTTAATCAGGGCATTGTTTAGCGCTTCGTTAAAATGGAGTTCTTGTAGCATGTTGGTATTGGGAGAAATAAGCCGTTTACGAATAAAAGCCATGATCAACAAAGCAAGGAAAATCATGATGAGCATGCCTGTCATTAACCAAAGGTTAAAGCTCACCATATTAAAAATAATGTTTTTTAATGAAGTATGATAATAAAGCTGATAGCTAGTCCCTTCAATAGGTTGCGAAAATATTAGGTTTGTTCCAACCCAAGAGGTATGAGACTCATTACTGCCAGTACTTGATGGGCGTGTATTAATGGTGAAAAAATCCCCATTAAGGCTTGCTGGGATCAGCGAATTAATGGAAATATCAAATGAAATAACACTGGTTAGCTGCCCTGGAGAGTTGAACATCAAGCGATAAGTATAATAGAAGAGGTTATCTGGAGAATACTTTTGTATATTAGATATAATTTCTCGTCTATCTAACAGAGTCGATTGAGTCAACATATCCGCACGCTTTTCTTCAGCAGTTAGAGTCAGATAGCTTTCCTTAAAACGTAGTTCAGGCTTAAGTATTGAATGAGTAGTTACTAAAACTAAAGTATTATCTAGCCCATTAAGATAATACATTGAGTTATATTCATTGCGTGCACCCCAGACAATCTCCATATAATCAGCTAGCTTAGTGGCTAATACATTATTCGCTTTTTTATTATTCCCAAATACAATCGCATCAATAGTTTGGTTTGCACTACTTAACCAAAAAATATCATGGCGCATTTCTGTCACGGAAAGTTTATCTATAGCAGTGGGAGTTGTTTTATCATTGGCAAGCTTATAAATGTGGCTAGCTTGGTAGCGGTAGTCTTCGATTTGATACGCTAACCTAGTGGCCATACTACTTAATGAGGTCTGGCGGTTTTGCACCCATGCTTGATAGTAGTTAAATAGTGATAAAAACAGCATCACAATTAACAACAGAATAAACGCAGCAAAAATACGTGAAAGAGTGCTTGGTTTTAATGATGATTGTTTGTACATACTGTAGCGTGCGTTCCCATAGGCTAAAAATTATTAGGTTAAAAATCATACGCCTAGAGAAATGATAGACACCGATTTTGCACAGATATTACCATTATTTTTCGCAAATAGAGAGTAATTGAGTGAAGATTAGCCAAACGAAGTAAAAAAATCAATTTTTTTACTTTCAGGGGTAGACAAGGCGTCGGGATTCCTCCATAATCGCGCCCCATGGAGAGATGGCCGAGCGGTCGAAGGCAGCGGTCTTGAAAACCGCCGATGGGAAACCATCCTAGAGTTCGAATCTCTATCTCTCCGCCATATTCGCCGGCTTAGCTCAGTTGGTAGAGCAACTGACTTGTAATCAGTAGGTCACCAGTTCGACTCCGGTAGCCGGCACCAAATAAGAACCCGTTATCTCATAGAGATAACGGGTTTTTTCTTGCTTGTCATTCAGGTCATTCTACTGCTTCAAATAGTCGATGGGACATATTTGAGCCATCACAGAACATTAGCTTGTCGACCTTCATTGCATACTCAGTTAGATGATTTAGTACTAAATAGGTATCGCTTCCCACTCTCATTTTTCCAACGTTAGCCGTTGGTGCCTCATATTCCCTCTAATCACTGCCATGCTTTAACATGAGCAGGTAAAAACTATTAGTGTTTATCTGGTAAAAGTATAACGTGAGAAAATATTTGGTTGCTTATTCATAGCTGAGGGTAGTGTTTATACGGATTATTGATATAATACTCACTGTTTAAGTCAGCTTATATTGTTGTGGCATTCATTCGTTATGGCATTCATGTTGAATTTAACAGACGAAATGCAGTCTAAAATAGCGTGCATTCTGCAAAGGCGAAGTATTGGGAGATATAATGTACGCCACAAACCCGTTTTCACTGAAGTTGTTCCATCCAAAATATGCAGTAACATGGTTAGGGGTATCTCTTTTATATTTATTGGTACAGTTACCTTATACATGGCAAGTTTGGTTAGGGGCCTTCTTGGGGAAAAACTCAAGGTATTTTATTAAGCGAAGAGTCTCAATTATAAAGCGAAATTTAGAATTATGTTTTCCAAATAAAAGTAAAAAAGAAATTGATGATCTAGTCACCGAAAATTTAAAATCATTAGGTATTGCTCTATTCGAAACTGGAATAGCATGGTTCTGGAGTGATACAAAAGTTAAAAAACTGTTCCAAGTTAAGGGAATGTCAAATTATTTGGATGCAGTGGCCAAAAATAAAGGTGTGATTATTGTTGGTGTGCATTTTATGTCGCTAGAGCTAGGTGGTAGGATCATGGGGCTCTGTTTTCCTGTTAATGCGATGTACAGGCCACATAACAATAAAGCAATGGAATACATCCAGACTAGAGGCCGCTGTCGCTCCGGCAAAGGAATGATTGACCGGAAAAATCTCAGATTCATGGTTCAAGAATTAAAAAGCGGTAAAGCAATATGGTTTGCTCCAGACCAAGATTTTGGTAGAAAAGGAACTATCTTTGCCCCATTTTTCTCGGTTAAACATAGTTCCACATCAAAAGGGACATCAATCCTTGCTCAACTGTCACATTCGCCAACTCTTACTGTTACGTTATTAAGAAATAAAAGCGGCGTTAAATATGACTTAATACTGGGAAAGGAAATACTTGGATATCCGACAACAGATGCTTTGCTGGATGCTACAACGATTAACTCAGTGTTAGAAGCAGAAATAAGAAAGGCTCCTGAGCAGTATCTTTGGGCTCATAGGCGTTTTAAAACTAGACCTGAAGGGGAGGCTTCACTGTATTTATAAATTTGCTATTCAGTAAATTTAAATCAAACAGTGAGATAACCTGTTTAAATATTATGATTAGTAAGTGGTGAGTATTTTTTGATGCTATTAAAGCAAACCCACCAAATATATGACTAATGGTTTTATTGTAAGAAAGTCTCGCATAATACGAGGCTTTCTTATTAGAACCAGTTGTGTAGTAATAAAAATGATAATGAAAATATAAAAAGTACCATAAGATGCTGGAGTAATTTTAAAAATAAAAGGAATCTTCTTAATTGGTTCATTCTTTCCTGCTTGTACTAATTAAAAATGACTTATTTAGCGTAGTAAAGAAATGAACAAAAAACGAATATAAAATAATTTTTTTGAAAAAGTGTGATGTAAATTAAATTTTATTAAGTAAGAGATAAGTATAAATAACTAAATTAAGCAAGTTTTATAAGGGATTTATATTAGTTGATTAATGGTGATATAAAAATAATAAAAATGCTCTCTATAAATTAATATAAAGAGCATTATCCTTTTTATATATTGAAATGGCTAAAAGGATTGTTCATATTCAAGTGCTTTTTTCTTATCATATTTGTGTTCCCATTTTGCAACTACTAGTGCAGCAAGAGCATTACCTACCACATTAAGGGCTGTCCGGGCCATATCAAGAATACGGTCGACACCAGCGATGAATGCAAGGCCTTCTAATGGGATACCCACACTGCCTAAGGTGGCGAGAAGAACAACAAATGATACACCAGGAACCCCTGCAATCCCTTTAGAAGTGATCATTAATGTGAATACAAGTATTAATTCTTGCCCGATAGAAAGCTCAATACCATAGAGTTGGGCAATAAATATCGCAGCAATACTTTGATATAATGTTGAACCATCTAAATTGAATGAATAACCAATTGGAATGACAAAACTGGTAATCGATTTTGGTGCCCCATATTTTTCCATTTTATCCATAATACGAGGGAGTACTGTTTCAGAGCTTGCTGTTGAATAAGCAAGCAATAATTCGTCTTTTAATATTTTCATTAAGGTGAAAATATTTATTCGACAGTAACGAGCGACTAAGCCCAATACAACCACCGCAAAAAATATAATTGCGCAGTGGACAAGTATGACTAATTTTAATAGTGGGACTAATGATGAAAAGCCGAAATTAGCGACAGTAACTGAAATTAAGGCAAATACACCGATAGGGGCATACATCATGATCATGTTAGTTACACGAAACATGGTTTCAGAAAAAGTCTGTAGCACATCAAGTAATGGTTGTTTTTTCTCTAAAGGCAAAGAAGAAAGCCCTAAGCCAAATAAAACAGCAAAGAAAATGACTGGAAGCATATCACCACTTGCCATTGCTGAAAAAATATTACTAGGAACTAAAGTCAGAATAGTATTAATAATCCCTGAAGGGTGGCTTGCAACTTCTTGGGTTGTTTTTTCATACTGGGATATATCGACTTGTGTTAATTGTGACATATCAATACCAACACCGGGTTGGAATATATTGGCGAAAGAGATCCCGACAATAATAGCAATGGTAGTAATAACCTCAAAGTAAACGATAGTTTTAAACCCAAGGGACCCTAGCTGCTTTGTATTTCCAACCCCGGCTATCCCTACTATTAGAGTAGAAATAACAATAGGAACAACGATCATTTTAATTAATTGAATAAAAATCTTACCAGCTGGAGATAGAATATTCAGAATAAGCCAATCTTTGTATTCAGTATTATCATGTAAAAGCGCCCCAGCAATAACGCCTAAAATGAGAGCTACCAATATTTGCCACCCTAGGCCAAATTTAAATGGTTTCTTTTTAGTTACTTGGTTTAATGTCATAGTGGAATCTCATTGTATAAATAATATTTATGTATATGCTTTTTTATTATCATAAATTTTATAACCAATATTCGATAAAACTACAACTATTAACTCGAAAAAATAGAGTGATTACATTGGGTGATTTATTTCATTGTGTATATTTTGTTATTTTATTATGTATAAACAAGCAATTATGTAAAAATATATGACTAAATGTGTCTTTTAAGGAAAGGGAGATGTTAGAGACGAGTGTTGTATTTAAGTAACCATTGGTTATTGTTTTTTTAATTGATTATGTTATTAATGTTAATTAATTTGTCATAAGACTTAATTATGGGAAGGTAATGACTTAAAGTGTTTGATTTGTTGCAGGGAATAGAAAATATAATATAAAAAATAAATTTGAGGATATTATTAATTAACAATTAGTTTTTGGCGATTATCTAACTGCCGAAAAATTAATCGAATCTATGTTGTATTATCCCGTAAAAAATATTCTGCATTAATTTGTTGAGGATTGGCTGCGCTTATATGCTGCAAGTAATGTGCGCTCTGATAAATCAAGGTAGCTACGTAGGGCACTGGCTGCTTCTACATTACGACCAGAGTCTAATAATTCAAGAATAGATTGGTTTTTATCAATATAAGGGGCATAGAGAATTTTGGGGTCATTAAGGTGACCAAATGCTAAGCGTAATTCTGCTGAAACATTACGATACAGCTTAATTAGGCGTTCGCTATCTGATAACTCGACAATCGCGGTATGAAACTGCATATTTGCGGTTCCTACACCAACCCAATCTTCTATTTTTTCATGCTCACGTGCACAGCTGACTGCCTCTTTCATTTTTTGAACCGCGGGGTGTAAAGCATATGCATGAGTGAGTGCATCACACTCGATTAAGCGGCGTACTTGATAGATGTCAATAATAGCAGCCATATCAGGCACAGAAACAAATACGCCCCTATTTGGTGCGTAGGTAAGTAAGCCTTCTTGAGTGAGAACCCTAAACACTTCCCGCAAGGTGTTGCGTGAAATATCTAACACTTCACTTAATGTTGCTTCAGATAAGCGCTGACCTGGAGTGATTTCTCCCGCCGTAATTTTATAGCGAATAGTTTCTGCAATAGTCACGGATAAGGTTTGTGCAACAGGTTGTTTTTTCATAAAAAGAATAGTTTTAATTTAGCGATTAAATGAGTCGCTATATTCACATATTCGAGTTAGAGCGGCAAGTTTCCTTGCACAATGAGCACACTAGACTCATTTTTTGCACTGATATAGTGAAATTAAATAATTTTGCATCATTTTGGTGCTGATTATTTTGTAAGAAAGTAGACCGACTTCAATAATTTGTTAAAAAAGTGATCACGTCTTGGTTTTTAAATCATCAATAACGATTTTTATTGATTGTTTATTCAGCATCTCATATTAATTGTTCAACAATCCATTAAAGATAGATTAACAATATCTATAACAAGTAGAACAATGGCACGATAATTGCCTCAATGATCATGACATCAACAATCACATCAATAATTAAAACAATAACTATTAGAGGAGTATGCATATGGCCGCTCAAGAAAGCGCATCAACGACCGCAGAGTATGTGAAAAGCCGCCGTTCTTCATTAATAAGTGCAATTTTTTTGATGGCAACTTCTGCCATAGGTCCTGGATTTATTACACAAACAGCAACCTTTACTGTCACATTAGGTGCGGCATTTGCGTTCGGTATTTTAGCGTCTATCGTGATTGATTTTGTTGTTCAGCAAAATATATGGCGAGTCGTGACATTAACGAAAATGCATTCATCAGAAATTGCTAATGCCACAATCCCAGGAAGTGGCTATTTACTTGCCATATTGGTTATTTTTGGTGGGCTTATTTTCAATATTGGTAATATTGCTGGTGCAGGTTTAGGGCTAAATGCACTTGTTGGTCTCGACCCAAAATGGGGAGGGTTAATCAGTGCATTGCTGGCGATTTATATTTTCTCATCCCGTAAAGCAAGCACATTTATTGACAGGCTCATTATTGGATTAGGTGTAGTGATGATTGGCCTAACGTTATTTGTGGCTATTGCATCAAACCCACCTGTTGGCGAGGCTCTACGTCAAAGTGTATTACCGGATACGGTTGATTTTGCCATGATAACCACCATTGTCGGGGGAACCGTTGGGGGATATATCTGCTATGCAGGCGCGCACCGCTTATTAGATAAAGGTGCAGTAGGGATTGAAAATATAAATATTGTGTCGAGTGCAGCAACCAAAGGCATCTTAGTTGTTGGTTTGATGCGCTACATTTTATTCCTTGCGATCTTAGGTGTGGTTGCAAGTGGTGTAACGATTGATATTTCAGGGCATGCGGCTAACCCTGCCTCTCAAGCATTTCAGGCAGCAGCAGGTAACTTTGGTTTACGTATTTTTGGCTTAATTTTATGGGCTGCGGCACTGACCAGCGTGATTGGTGCAGCTTATACATCAATGAGTTTTTTAACGGCATTTAAATCATCAATTACCGAAAGGCAGCGTAATGTCGCGACCATCCTATTTATTGCTATTTCATTAATTGTTTATTTATTTATGGGAACAGCGCCTGCCGCATTATTAGTATTTGCAGGTGGTTTCAATGGGTTAATCTTGCCTATTGGATTGACCTTGTTTGTTTATATTGGTTGGAAAAGAACTGATTTGATGTCGGGATACCACTATCCACGTTGGTTATTATGGTCTGGGGTTATTACCTGTGCCTTAACTTGGTATATGGGTGTTATGTCTGTTAGTACAATCTTTAATTATCTGAAGTAACCCAAGGGGCGATGATGAAAAAACAAATCGATTTAAACAGTGACCTCGGGGAAAGTTTTGGTCAATGGAGTATGGGGAATGATGCAGCGATCCTTCCCGTGGTTAGCAGTGCTAATGTTGCTTGTGGGTTCCATGCGGGGTCACCAGAAGGCATATTAAAAACACTGCAAGCGGCTCAAGATAATGGGGTTGTGGTCGGTGCTCATGTTGGTTATCCCGACTTAGTTGGTTTTGGTCGTCGTAATATGGATATTGCTACTGATGAATTAATGGCGGATGTTATTTACCAGATTGGCGCTCTGCAAGGGCTAGCAACCGCCGTTGGGACTCAAGTACGTTATGTTAAGCCCCATGGGGCACTGTATAACACGATTGCTCACGATAAGCGCCAAGCGATGGCTGTGATTAATGCAATGTTAGCTATTGATAATCAATTGATATTAGTCGCATTAGCGGGCTCGCCATTGATTGTATGGGCAAGAGAAAGTGGGTTGAATGTGGTGGCTGAAGCCTTTGCGGATAGGGCTTATAACAGCGATGGCACGTTAGTTTCACGTCGATTAGAAGGCGCAGTTTTACATGACCCGCAATTAGTTGCACAACGCATGTTGCAACTGGTTAACGAAGGCGGGGTGATGTCAATTGATGGCCAATTTACTCCGATTGAAGCTGGGTCGATTTGTGTACATGGGGATAGCCCCGGTGCGTTAGAAATGGCACAGGAAGTACGTAATGTATTAGAAAATCAAGGCATTGAAATTCAGGGTTTTGTGCATAGAAGGAATAGCTAATGACGCAACTTATGAAGGCATCGCAACAAGCGATTGATGCGGCACGCGCCGCCAGAGAAGCTATTCGTAGTGGTTATGATAAACCAACAGCAGGGCTTGCCCGCGGAATGACACAAGCCAATATGATAGCCTTGCCCCGTGACTGGGCGTTCGATTTTTTATTATACGCACAGCGTAACCCTAAGAGTTGCCCAGTGCTAGATGTATGCGAAGCAGGGAGTTGGCAAACAAGCCTTGCAGACGGAGCTGATTTACGGGCAGATATTCCACGTTACCGTGTTTGGGAAAATGGGCAGTTAGCTGCTGAAATTACAGATGCGACAGAGATTTATCAACAACATCCAGATTTAGTCACCTTTCTTATTGGTTGTAGCTTTACATTTGAAACGCCAATGATTGAGGCGGGTATTGATATACGTCATATCACAGATCAATCGAATGTCCCCATGTTTAAAACGAATCGATTATGTCGCCCCGCGGGGCGTTTGCAGGGGGAATTAGTTGTTTCAATGCGCCCAATCCCCGCTGACCGCATCGCGGATGCCGTGAGTATTACTGGGCGCTTTCCCGCGGTTCATGGAACGCCTGTTCATGTTGGTGCACCTGAGCAGCTTGGTATTCAGGATATTATGCGCCCTGATTTCGGTGATGCCGTCAGAATTGAAAAAGGGGAAATTCCGGTATTTTGGGCATGCGGAGTGACGCCACAAGCGGCAGTAATGAAGTCCGGTGTTCCTTTTGCTTTGAGTCATGCACCCGGTTATATGTTTATTACTGATGTTCCTGATGCTGCATATCATATATAGAGGTGCCCATTGCGATTTTTACCCGTCAATTTAAGTGCCTTCATGGTTGAATTGGATAGCCTTGAACAAACAATGGCACTGACAGACTCTTTAACAGAGATACCAATTCATGGGGTTGAAGAAATAATCCCCGCAGCGCGAACCATTTTAGTCCGCTATAACCCGTTTATTGCGGAAGAAGACAACTTGGTTAAATTGATTTCCTTGAGGGATATCACCAAAGCTAAAGCTCACGCTAGCAAGCTTGTGACAATTCCTGTCCATTATAATGGGCAGGATTTACCTGATGTTGCCCAGTTCCTCGGTGTTTCTGTTGATGAGGTGATCCGGCGACACACACAAAATGAGTATCAAGTTGCTTTTAGCGGTTTTGCGCCGGGTTTTGGTTACATGGTTTCTAAGCATGCTCAGTTAAATGTCCCAAGGCGCCAATCACCTCGAGTGCGGATACCCGCAGGTTCAGTGGCTTTGGCTGGGGAGTTTAGTAGTGTTTATCCGCAAGCAAGCCCCGGGGGCTGGCAGTTAATTGGTGTAACCGAGTTATCAATGTGGGATATCAACCGCCCTGAACCAGCCTTAGTGCAGGCAGGGACTCGGGTCAACTTTGTTGATGCACAGAAAAGTCAGGTTAGTTATAGCTTACCCACAAAGAACCTAAGCATAGAGCAACCTGAAAATACGAAAGCAGACATAATCGTGTTGGCTACGGGTTTACAGACGTTATTCCAAGATTTAGGCCGAGTAGGCCAGTCGGCATTAGGGATTTCAGAATCCGGTGGTATGGACAAATCAGCACTACGTAGTGCTAATCGTATTGTGGGGAATTTATCTGACGCAGCGGTATTAGAAATTACTCAAGGTGGCTTTAAAGCTCAAATAAATAGAAATTTAGTTGTTGCTGTTACAGGCGCCTCCTGTGTGATTGAGGTGACAACCGCTAGCAATCAACAATATCAAGTTAATCCTTATCAACCTGTACATTTAATCAAAGGGGATGTGATTAAACTTGGGAGTCCAAATAAAGGTGTACGCAGTTATTTAGCTGTACGGGGTGGGTTTAATGTTAAACCTATTTTATCCAGTTGTTCATTCGACACTTTGGCACAGGTTGGTCCTGCGCCTCTTAGGGTTAATCAGGCACTAAGCATTAAGACAAGCTCACCGATATCAGCAGTTTCTTTATCAGAAACCCCTGCATTTGATTACCCAGATGCAGATGATGTTGTTGTGCTTGATGTGGTTTTAGGCCCTAGAACTGATTGGTTTACAGAGCAAGCCATTGATAAGCTAACAAATCAATTGTGGCAGGTAACAGCCGCATCAAATCGTATAGGTTTGCGTTTGTCAGGTGAGAAACCTTTTGAGCGTAAAAAATTACAAGAATTGCCGAGTGAGGGGACTTGTATAGGCGCTATCCAAGTTCCTGCGAATGGCCAGCCAGTTTTATTTTTAAATGACCATCCATTAACCGGGGGTTACCCAGTTATTGGGGCCGTATGTGAATATCATTTAGATTTAGCAGGGCAAATTCCTGTCAATGCAAGAATACGCTTTAATCCACTTGGTGAATTTAAAGAATTACATGGGAGTGATGGTACTGATGAACAAGAATAAAAAGACACACAAAGTATTGATTGCAAACCGAGGTGAAATCGCTGTGCGTATTATTCGTGCTTGCCGTGATTATGGTTTCCAGTCTGTTGCGGTGTATGCAGACAGCGATATTGATGCATTACACGTTAAAATGGCAGATGAGGCATATGGGCTAAACGGGAACTCACCTGCACAAAGTTACTTAAATATTGAAAAGTTAATTGAAGTCGCTCAGAAGTCAGGTGCGACGATGGTGCACCCAGGTTATGGCTTTTTGTCTGAGCGTGCGGAATTTGCCCGTGCGGTGAATGATGCGGGTTTAATATGGATAGGACCAAGTGCGGAGAGTATTGATATCTTAGGTGATAAGGTTCAGGCTCGCCATATTGCTATGCAAGTAGGAGCCCCACTGGTTGTGGGGACGAAAGACCCGGTTATTGATGCGCAGGAGGTGGTTAAATTTGCTCATCAACACGGTTTGCCTATCGCAATAAAAGCTGCATTTGGTGGAGGTGGTCGAGGTCTCAAAGTCGCGTGGCAATTACATGAAGTTGAAGAACTTTATCATTCTGCTGTACGCGAAGCGGTTGCCGCTTTTGGGCGTGGTGAGTGTTTTATTGAACAGTTTTTGCATAACCCGCGCCACATTGAAGCACAGGTGATTGCAGATACACATGGTAATGTGCTGGTGGTGGGGACAAGGGATTGTTCATTGCAGCGTCGTAATCAAAAATTGGTCGAGGAATCACCCGCGCCATTTTTATCTGAGGAACAACAGCAACAAATTATTAAATCCTCAACAGATATTTGCCGTAAAGCTGGCTATGTTGGCGCAGGCACCGTTGAGTTTTTGCTGAGTCAGGACGGGACGTTATCATTCTTAGAGGTGAATACTCGGCTACAAGTTGAGCATCCGGTAACTGAGGAAACGGCAGGGATTGATTTAGTGATTGAGCAATTACGTATTGCCGAAGGTTTACCTTTAAGTATTAATGAGACTCCGAAGCCTCGCGGTCATGCTTTTGAGTTCCGAATTAATGCGGAAGATGCAGGTAATGGTTTTTTGCCAACACCAGGGACAATTACAACTTTTGATGTTCCAACAGGGCCTGGAGTTCGTATTGATAGTGGTGTTGCTGCTGGTACGACGATCCCAGGGACATTTGATTCGTTAATGGCAAAACTGATAGTGGTGGGAAATACGCGAGAACAAGCTATTTCACGCGCCCGTCGCGCTTTAGCAGAGTTTAAGATTGAGGGGGTCGCATCGGTATTACCGTTCCACCGCGCGGTCATGGAACAAGCCGACTTTTGTGACCATTTTAATGTGCATACACGTTGGATTGAAACAGAATTTAGTGTGGAGATCCCCCCTGCAAAGCGCCAAATTCCATCTGCAAACCATCAATTGACTCGCACCTTTATTGAAATTGATGGCAAACGTTGTGAATTAGGCTTACCGGCGCAGTTAATGTCCGGCCTTACCGCAAATAGTGTGTCTCCAACTAATATGATACCACCTAACGGTGAGCTTCAAGCTGCTAGCAACCCTGATGTGGTGAATGCGCCTATCTCCGGTGTGTTGTTTAACTGGTTGATCCCTCAGGGGGACAATGTCGTAGAAGGGGATGTTATTGGCGTAATGGAAGCGATGAAAATGGAAGTGCAAATTATTGCTCATCGTACTGGAGCGCTGAAATACCATGCAAATAAAGGTGAGTTTATTGAAGCGGAATCTCCAATTGCTGAAATTATCTAACATGTAATAGTTGTATGGCTTGGGCTGGAAAACGGCTCAAGCTAACGAGACTGGCGCTTAGGTAACGACCTTAATGGTGGGTGTGGTGCAGGAACCGCATGTTGTTCTTCAACGGCCATCTCTTCACTATCACGATAAACCTCACCGCAGAGAAAATAAAGGTTTGGTCGTTTTGATTCTAAGTATTTTTTTCGGCTGACACATTGCTCTTGTGTGAAAATGGTTTCAGTCACGGGCAATGCATCACATGAATCTGTGCCGCAAGGACTAACCCATAATGCCCAACCAATAAGTACCATATGTCCTGCCATTTACATTGCCTTCCTTAAATAAAACCAATATGAAACGCTGATGAGTTATTACGACTATTGAGTATCGGCGGCACCTGATTTACTCACACATTATAAGTGGAATTCTAACATTGAGTTAAATAAATGTATGTATTTAGACATGAAGAATGGCCATATTGACACTAAACAACAAATAGCCAGTGGTAAAAATAACGGTTACAAAATTCACGAGTAGTCAGTGCATGATTTTTTAGTGATAGCACGCAAAGAAACAAAATAATTATCTGCAAATAGCCATTTTTAGAGCTCAAGCCTATTAATTAAAGTGATTTTTAACTAGGATTTAAATAACCTCTATTAAGAAAAGTGATAGGAATAAATTATGAATACCATGGAAGACGTGCTTTCCTTTTGGTTTGAGGAATCTACGCCCAAACAGTGGTTTGAGAAAAGTGCTAAATTTGATTTGGCGATAGCACAGCGTTTTTCGCAAATCTGTGAGCGTGCAGCTAAAGGTGAGTTGGCTTATTGGCGAGCGTCTATACGGGGGCGGTTAGCGGAAATCATTGTGTTGGACCAATTTTCACGTAATTTATGGCGCGATACGCCAAGGTCTTTTGCTCAAGATGGTATGGCATTAGCTTTAGCTCAAGAGGCGATTAAACAGCATGATTATAATTTGCTGACCTTATCACAACGTAAGTTTATTTTGATGCCTTATATGCATTCGGAATCTAGCTTTATTCATTTGCAGGCTGTTGAATTATTTCGCATGTTAGGTGATGACGCGACTCTGGATTATGAAATGCGCCACAAGGCTATTGTTGATAAATTCGGGCGTTACCCGCATCGCAATAACATTTTAGGCCGGGTATCAACACCAGAAGAAGTTGCATTTTTACAAGAACCTAACTCTTCATTTTAGAGGCACTTGAATAAATGCATTGCTAAATGGGCCCCCAGCTATCTATTGAGAAGCTCATTTAGCAACATTAATTATTTAGCGAAATAATTCAACTTTCGCGGGGGATAACCCTAATTCTTGTTGTAGTGATTTTAAATATATCTCAGTGATTTGGGCTAGGCATGGATAGAACAGTGTTTCTGTTTTGGACTGCTGAACGAGAGCTAAGTAACGGTACGCCCAAGGTAATAAATGTTGCTCAAATAATACCGTGATTGCGGCTTCTTGCCCTTGTTCTGCTAAAGCTGAAATTGCCATCATCATTAAACCAAATTGGTCTTCAGGCTCACGGACCCCAGTATCTGTAACTAACCCTTTGCTTTGTAAGAAATTACGATATTCTGCCGTTGATTCACCCATGACAGTATTGTCATGTTCTAAGTATACTGACCCCCATGGTGGAGCTGGCATACTACCTTGTCCTTCAAATAGGATTGAATAATCATAGCTAATTTCATCAGCTTGTATTGCTGATAATTTAGTGCAAAGTTCTTGTATTTGTTCTGCGTCTTGCCATGAATATAGGGTCGGGATTTCAGGTAACACGGGGAATAAGTTTTTTAAAGTTTCGGATTGGGGTGAATAATAGAAGCAAGCACCCAAAATGCGCAGTAATGTCGTATCAATCATTTTATATCCGTTAATTTATCCGTCATATTTTGAGCTACAGCAGTGTTGACTGCGCTCGTCTATTCAGGCCGCATACTAATGTATGCTTTCTCAGTTATATTCATTTGTCTCCTAGCTGTCATTCAAACTATTTAGGGTAAACGAGTTAAAGCACAATATATCTGGCAGTTTGAATTTAGTCAGGGCAATGAAATTAAAGTAAAGAACCCCAAATGGGGTTCTTTGATAAATAACTATAACATAGTAACAACAATAGGTTACATGGTGATTTGCCACAAGTTGTAGAACGCAATACGACCGGCAAGTTCAGCTAGTAATACTGCTGCTGCACAGGTGGCTAAAGTCGCTTTTGGTGCGCGTTGCTTTAAGGCCATACCAACGAAAGCCGCTAAGGCGATTGCCAGTACAACAACTTGAAATCCCCAAAAACCAGTTTGTTCACTACTCAGTGCCGGACCTGTTTCGGTTAAGAAAGCTTGGTAACTAGCTCGGCTTGCAAAAATAGCAAATGTACCGACCAGAAACGATGCAATACCTAAACCTCGAGCACCAATAACAATAGCTAACGCACCGCCACCGACTAACATGGTCATCCACATTTGTAAGGTGGTGTAGCCCGTACTCCAGTTAGCAATAGTTGCGATATTGTAGACTTGCGGGATTGACCAAACAAAAGCAAGCCCTGAGATCACCGCAGCAATATTTGCCAGCTCACGCAATAGCGTGTGCTTGAAAAATAAGGTGAAAAACAGTGTTGCGGCAGCACAACCAACAAAAACGCCACTTAAGAAGGCTTCATTACTCATTGGTGAGCGGCCAACGCCAAGCAGCATATTGAAGAAACGTAGGGGTTGCCCTACGTGTAACCCACCGATACCTAAGCCGATGATCATGATGATAAAGGCAATAATATTGGCTGTTTTTAATTGGTTATCGTCAATCGAACCCATTTTACGGCTTAAATAAGCAAGCAAGAAAAGCCCAGCGGCTGATTGTCCTAAGACAGTGAAAAAAACCAGTGGTAATTCATGCATTTTACACCTCCGCAGGGTTTTTTAGTTCGCCACTTTTATCGCCAAATGGCTTCGCATCTTTATGTGGCTTAATGACAATATTTGGGTTTGTTAGGCTAGGATCTGGCATTGGAGCAATACCACATTCAGTGCCATGTAGTTCACGTAGAACATTAATATCATCAAAATCTAAAGCACGCTGTGGGCAAGACTCAACACAAACGGGTTTCATTCCTTGTGCCACTCGTTCATAACATCCGTCACACTTGCTCATCAATTTTTTCTTTTCATCAAATTGCGGTGCACCATATGGACATCGCAATTCACAGTAGCGGCAACCAACACAAATTGATTGGTCAACAACGACTAAACCATCTTCTTCCCGTTTATGCATGGCGCCTGTTGGGCAACCCGCGACACACGTTGGGTTTGAGCAATGGTTACATGAAATAGAAAGATAGTAATTGAAAACGTTTTGCTGCCATATACCATCTTGTTTTTGCCAACTACCACCACCAAACTCATAAACACGACGGAATTTGGGGCCTAAATCTAAATCTTTTTCATCCTTACAACTGACTTGGCAAGTTTTACAGCCAGTGCATTTTGTGGAGTCAAAGTAAAAGCCATATTGTTTCATCATTTAACTCCTTAAGCGCGTTTAACTTCAACAAGGTTGGTATGTTGTGGCGTTCCTTTTGCAAGTGGCGAAGGAACATGTGAGGTTAGCGTGTTGATACAACCGCCTATATCTAACCCCTCATTATTGAGAGCTCGCCATGCACCTTGTGGAACAGCGATAACACCGGGTAATACACGCTCTGTAACTTTCACTTTGATTTGAATACGACCACGGTCATTAAAAATTTCAGCAATATCACCATTGTTCAATCCACGTTGTTGTGCATCGATTGGGTTAAGCCAAAATTGGTGAGGAATCGCTTCACGCAGCATGGCAACGTTATAATAAGACGAATGCACATGGCCTTTATCGTGGAAGCCAGTCATTAATAACGTATGTTTTTGTTGCGCTGCTTGTGCTTCAACGCCTTCTTTATTCACACAATATTCTGGAATTGCAGGAATACGCTGACCTTCTGGTAATTCCCAGTTTTTCACACGTTCAGCTAATTGTTCCGAGTAGATTTCGACTTTACCTGACGGTGTTTTCAACGGGTTGTTTATTGGGTCTTCACGGAATTTCTGTAATGCGACATTTTCTGCACTATTCAGGAATTTACGGTCGATGATACCCGCACCATCGGTTTCACTGAACTCAGGTAAATGCGGCATTTTTTCACGCGTTTTGTTATAGCAGAACTCAATCCACTGTGCGTATGTACGCCCTTCGGTAAATTGTTCTTTAACGCCCATTTTTTCAGCGATTTCAGCTAGGACATCATAGTTAGGGCGGTTTTCCCATAGTGGCTCAATCGCATTTTGTAGGCGAACTAAGTAATGGTAGGCCCCACTTGCATAGGAGTTATTAATCAAATCGTTAGTTTCAACGGTTGTTACATCCGGTAATAGCAAGTCTGCATATTTTGCTGATGGGGTGTCATGGTTATCCCAAACTAAAATGAATTCACATTTTGATTCATCTGCAAGAATTTCATGGGTTTTGTTTAAATCACCATGTTGGTTACCAATCACATTACTTGAGTAACACCACATAAACTTGATGTCGTTATTTAATTTATCGACACCTTTGATACCTGCGTTTTCAGCCGTAAGCTCTTTACCCCTTACAATGGCTTCAGACCACATATAAGTTGGGATCAGTGCCTTGACTGGGTTAGGTAAGCCAAAACCTGCTACAGGATATGCATAGCTATTACCCCATAAACCAGTATTGGTACCTGCACGACCGATATTGCCAGACATTAGCGGTAACATCATAATTGAGCGACAGGCTTGCTCACCATTTTCGGTGCGTTGTAAGCCCCAACCTTGTGAAATCCATGCGTGATTAGCATTACCAATTTCGCGAGCAAGTTGTTTTATCCGCGCGACTGAAATTCCAGTCAGTTTGCTCGCCCATTCTGGCGTTTTAGCTATTCCGTCAGGGCCATTACCTAAAATATAATCTTTGTAAGATGCATTGCGTGGCGCAGAAGCGGGTAATGTAGATTCATCCCAGCCAACACAGTATTTATTTAGGAACTCTTCATCCGTTAGCCCTTCTTGGATCATTACATAGCCCAATGAAGCAACTAATGCCGCATCAGTCCCCGGGTAAATAGGGACCCACTCAGCGCCAAGTGTTGTCACACTATCGGTGCGGCGAGGGTCAATAATAATCACTTTTGCTTTGCTTTTGTCCAAGGCATTTAGCGTTTCATAGAATTGACCACCACCTGACATACGAGTTTCTGCAAGGTTATGACCAAACATGACAACTAAATCTGAGTTTTGGATCTCAGATAAATAAGACTCTTCAATGCCGCCATACACATAAGGAGTAATTTCCATTAATTGAGCGTATGAATAAGTCCCATAGTCACCTAAGAAGCCACCCGTTAAACTTAATAAACGTTTACACGCTGCACGCCCGTGCAAGTTCGCCCCTGTAGAGCCGGAGCCATACTGATAATAGATGGCATCACTACCATACTTATCAATGGTATATTTCAACTTCTCAGCGATGATGGTAGTGGCTTCATCCCATGTGATTTTTTTGAATTTCCCTTCACCACGTTTACCAACGCGTACCATTGGGTATTTTAAACGATCAGGGTTATAGGTTTTCCAACGAACTGAGCGACCGCGTAAGCATGGACGAATTTGGTGTTCGCCTAAGGTAGAGTCGTCATACATGGTCTCATTTGAGATACGGCTGATAACACCATCTTTAACATGAACCTTTAATGGACAACGGCTACCACAGTTAACTAAGCATGCGCTATAGCTGATTTTTTCGCTGACTTCGTCAGGCATAATTGCTGGTGCTTTTGCTTGTGCAGCAAAGGGAAGGGTGATTGAGCCAGCAACTGCGGCGACACCCGCAACTGTTGCAGAGGTTTGTATAAACTCCCTCCTGCTCAGTTCTCCAAATTGAGTATTTTTTTTAATTTTATGCATTGACATTGCCTATATGTAAATAACAACATTACTATCTTGTTTTATATGTTAAAAAAAGTTTCTGCTGAGTTACATGACTTACATCAATGTTACCCCTGATAAGTAAAATGTATTTATATAATTTATAAGGCTTTTTTCTGTCAAGAAGAGGGGGGGAGTTCTGTTTTAATTAACTATCGCTATATTTTATTTTATATAATGATAGGAGGGGAAAGCAGGCAAAAGAGGGATTTCTCCCTCTTTAAATTACTACTTTAGTTGTAGATAAATAAGAAATATTAACTAATCACTAAGTGTTAACTATTTTTCTGTAGATTTACCTATCATTCTAACATCATTTCCGGTAGGTGATTGATGTACCGCTAAATTAAATTGTGGCAGGATAGAAAATATATGGTCAAAGATATCGGACTGAATTCGTTCATACTCGACCCATACCGTTGTATTAGTAAATGCATATATTTCTATTGGTACACCATTTGAATCTGACTCAAGTTGCCTAACCATAATCGTCATATTTTTATGAATATTCGGATGGGATTTCAAATAGGCTTCAATATAAGCACGGAAAGTCCCAATATTGGTTAACTTACGTTGGTTCAATGGGATAGCTTTATCATCAGGAATATTAGAATTATAAATTTGAATTTCTGATATCTTTTTATCGAGATAAGGCTCAAGTAAATTGGCTTTAATGAACAGCTCTGTTTCATCAGGTTGTAAAAAATGCACGCTGTTGGCATCTAATCGGACACTACGCTTAATACGGCGGCCACCTGAATCTGTCATTCCTTTCCAGTTTTTGAACGAATCGGAAATGAGAGCATAAGTTGGGATTGTTGTAACGGTATTATCCCAGTTTTGTACTTTCACAGTCGTTAAACCAATATCGATGACTGCACCATCAGCGCCATATTTAGGCATTTCTAACCAATCACCAATGTTCACCATATTATTGGCTGAAAGTTGTATCCCTGCGACTAAACCCATTATAGGGTCTTTAAAGACTAACATCATGACCGCAGTCATTGCCCCAAGGCCACTTAAAATAATTAGCGGAGATTTGCCAATTAATAGGGCGATGATCATGATACCAATTAGAATAGAAGCAATTAGCTTAATACTTTGGAATATGCCCCGAAGTGGCAGGTGGGCTGTTCTTGCAGCCCGCTGCAATACACCGAGGATAATATCAAGAATAGAGTAAAGCGTTAATAAACCAAATAATAAACACCACGCCTGTGAACCGACTTTAAGAACAGCTTGTGCCGTTGAACCAGGATGCAACCATAAAGTTGCTTGGATATTGACGACCACCCCTTGAATAACAAACGCAAAGCGATTGAAAAGGTTATGTTGAGTAATTAAGTGAGGCCAACTACCTGCAAATTTTTGCCCACGCTTTTCTAACCGTGGAAGTAATAGCTTATGCAAGATAAGGTGTAATACACAGGCAACTATGAGAATTAACCCGAGCACCATGAGTAAAGAGGCGAGGTTAGCATAATCTTGGTTGAATTGACGTACCCAGTCTAGCAGTTGCTGCTGCATGTTTTCTCCTTTTATGTCGTTCTGAGATATGTTCCGCTATAAATTCTTTTTTAATCGATAAACCTTATCATATGTATAGTAAAATTTCATCATTGGTAATATTAAATACTGTCCTAATTTTCATAAGTAGTATTAAGTATGAGTAAATGTATTACTGAATATAAGGGCTAAAGGGCATCAATTATAAATGAAGGTATTCTGTAAGTTAGGTGAATGGATAACATTTACATAACATTACTTACGATAAGCATTATCTGATTGTGGTGGTTCATTACTAAGCATAATGTTCTATACATTACACGACGTAGGTCTAATTCTGTAGGAGCTTGTTATGAACACATTTAAATTGAAAAAATCGGCATGTTTGTTTCTCTTGCAGTTCATCTTATTGCCTGCGGTCTTTATTACGCCATTAGCAGCGAACTCATCCCCGAATGGTAATCAGGGACAAGGGAATGGTAATCATGGCGCTGGAAATGGCAAGGGACATCAGAAAATCCATGGTAATAATGGTAATAATAAAGGGGCTCATGTCCAAGCAAAAAATAATGCTAAATCCAATAAATATTATGACAAGCAAAGAAATGCTAATGTTAATTTTACCGTGAGTTTTGGTAACGTTAGGCCTTTAGCAATTGAATATGGTTTAACCGGATATCAAGGTTTACCACCGGGTATTGCTAAACAAGTTAGTCGGGGGAAACCACTTCCTCCAGGTATTGCTAAGAAATCACTACCAGCGGGTTTCACCTCTCAATTACCAGTGTATGTAGGTTATGAATGGAAAATAAGTGGAAGAGACTTGCTTCTTGTTGCGGTCGGAACAGCAATAGTCGCGGAAGTTATTGAAAATGTTTTTGAATAAAAAAAACGACCTTGATTTCAAGGTCGTTATGCAAAAACTATGCAAATTAACGCTAATGATGAGGTAAATAAACGGTTCGGTTGATTAAAAAATAAGTTACATAAAACGTTTTGACAGCAATTCAACAACTTCTTGTACACTACTGATAAATTCTTTAATGCTATTCATCATTGACTCCGAATATAAAAACGTGATCCAGATCACTTAAGGCTATTTTAGCTTTCAGCGTGTTAATGTCAAGGTGATATATAAAATATATTTTAATTTTTAAACATATTTTTAAGCTGAAATGGCGTAAATGGGTTCAAGTGTATTTGCCTGCAAACCTACGAGAAATAATCATACAAAAATGAAATATGTGAAGGGATAAAAAGCATTAATTTCAATATGGTGTATGGTTAATCTTATAAAAGATAAAAGTTGATTGATAAAGGAATCTATCTCAATGATTACTTATGTTAACGGTCAGTTCTTACCTGAAGAACAAGCGTCTGTATCGGTTTTTGACCGGGGGTTTCTCTTCGCAGATGCCGTGTATGAAGTGACGGCCATTATCAATGGTAAGCTAATTGATTTTGAACATCACATGGCTCGTTTACAGCGCTCATGCAAGGAGCTACAACTTTTAATGCCTTGTAGCATAGCGGAGTTAAAACAGATTCATTTGCAGTTAATTCAACAAAATAGCTTACAAGAAGGGCTTATTTATTTACAACTGACTCGTGGTAATGCAAAAGTACGTGATTTTTTATATCCAGAGACAGGTACTAAGCCAACCTTAGTATTATTCGCACAACAGATGAATATTATTGATAGCGTAAAAGCTAAGACTGGAATTAAAGTGGTCACAGTGGAAGATATTCGTTGGCAACGTTGTGATATTAAAACGGTTTCATTGCTTGCGGCGTCAATGGCAAAAGAATTTGCTAGGCAGCAAGGCGCTGATGATGCTGTTTTTATTAAAGATGGTTATATTACAGAAGGAAGTTCTAGTAATTGTTTTATTGTGAATCGTGATAATCAACTACAAACTCGAGGCTTGAGTAATATAATTTTACCTGGAATTACTCGCCGGGCTGTTATTGAACTTGCTGGGGAGCAGGGAATAGAGCTTATTGAAAAGGCTTTTACACTAGATGATATGTTAGCAGCAAAAGAGGTATTTATTACTTCAGCGACAACATTAGTTTGGCCTATTGTAAAAGTAAATAATCAAGTTATTGGTAAAGGTGAGCCGGGAGAAATTGCAATCCGGCTACGTGAAATTTACCTACAAAAAACCCAATAAAATAAGCAGATATGGAGGTGAATTGATTATTTTATTTGCATAAATTCTTTAACAGAAGAAATCGATATCAATCCTTCTAATGCCTCAAGACTTTGCTCATGAAGCTCAGGTGTTGGGGCTGCGCATAAGTCTTCTAAAACTGTGACATAGTAACCTAAGTCATGAGCTTGTCTGGCACTACTTTGAATCGCTTTTACTGTACTGACTCCGCCAATAAATAGCTGTGTAATGTTATTATCCGTTAGCCATTTATTTAGCTGGTTACCAGCAAATGCGGATACACCTTTTTTAATCATTACTAGGTCGCGAAAATGAACTTCTAAGTCATTTACCCAATTACAGCCATTTTCACTTAATTTTAGAGCGCCTATGTTTTTAGCGTGCTGAAACATGGGGGAGCCGGCAGGTATATCATGGTAATTATCCGCAAAGCCAACTTTAACCCAAATAATCGGGATATTATGATTACGTGCATGGTTTGCTGCTTGGTTTGCTTTTTCGACTATTTTACGAGATTGAGTTTGTTGATAACTTGAGTTAGATAAGCCATTTTTACCAATTATTTCTTCGATAAGATCAATAATTATTAATGCATTGGACATTATTGCCTCTTTATATTGTAAGTATATTAACTTAAAGAGGCTATTGTAAAGGTTAAGTAGAAGCTATGCTGTTAAGTCAATAACATAATTGGATTTAGGGTAAGTCAATAATAAACCCGATACCCTTATCTTCTAATCCATCCGTTACTCTAATCACTGCGCCTATTTTTGTTGCTAAGTTATGGGCTATGGATAAGCCTAACCCACTCCCAATTTCCATTGTTCCCGGTACTCGATAGAAACGGGAAAAAATAAGCTGTCGACTTTCTTCGGGAATGCCGCGTCCATTATCTTGAACTAAAATAGTGGCACCAAAGGGAGTAAGGTCTTTTAGGGTAACTTTTATTTTCCCATCTTTAGGACAATATTTAATCGCATTTTCAATCAGGTTAGTAAAAATATTACTCAAAGCAAGCTTGTCGGTGAGTATATTAAAGGAATCAGAGCTTTGAAGCTCGACATCAATATTTTTGTTAATAGCATAAGGTACATGAGTGGCAATTAAGTTACTGATGAGCATAGGTAGGTCGATATTTTCTTTATTTAATAAGAAATCCTCAGTCTCTAAACGGGCAAGGTCAATTAGTTGATGGGAAAGTGACGCTGCACGATTTAATGTTTCTTGCATGTCATTAATAATTTCTTCTTTTTCTTTCGGATGGTCGATCTGCATTAATAAGTGTAATTGGGCGATAACGGCTGCAATCGGAGTACGCAATTCATGAGCAGCATCTGCCATAAAGCGTTTTTCTCGTTGGTTTGCGGCATCAACACGTGCCATTAAATTATTAATAGCAGCAATAATAGGGCGAATTTCTTTGTATTGTTCTTTGGTTTCTATCGGCGTTAAATTACCGGGCTGACGGCTAGAAATAAGTTTTGCGGATTGCCTTAAAGGACGCAGGCTAAAATATGCGGTAATTAACATAGCAAGTAGCATGATCCCTAAAATAAAAGCGAGAGGAATAGCCGTGCCTTCAGCAGGAGTACCTAACAAAGATTTTCTATCACTATAAGATTCAGCAATGACGATTTCAAACGTGTTATTTTTATTCCATGCAGAGGTAAAATGCCAATCTTTATGTAAAGCCGTTAGTTCGGCTACTGATTTAAGAGATGGGACAAGCAGTTTATCGTTATTGCGATAATAAACATTTCCTTGTTTATCCCTTACTAACATGAATGGGCGATAGCTTATATCATCCCCATTTTCCATGGCTTCCATATATAAGGCTTGTAAGCTATCAGCTATTTCATTGAATTGTTCAGGGTCATCGGAAACCACGCTGAGTGTTCTAGCGAAACCTTGTGTAATTATATTTTGTTGTTCATTTAATTCGTCATGAATAGCTGGCCAATAATAAAATTGTAACCAGCCAACTAATAACAACCATAAAAAAATGACAGAGGTAATTTGTAAACCGAATGTATAAATAAAAAATGATTTAACCTTCATGGCTGTACTTCTTTTTTAATAAGTAACCAATACCTCGGATAGTAATAATACGCTCTTTTCCTATTTTACGGCGCAGATTATGAATATGAACCTCTAAGGAGTTGCTTTCTATATCATCTACACCAAATAGACGTTGCTCTAAGTCGACTTTTCTAACAACGTTATCGGCATTTCTTATTAATTCATACAATAGTAAATATTCTTTACCAGATAGAAAAAGTAATTGACCATTAAGTGAAACTTGGTGATTAACTGGATTTAATTGTAGGTTATCTAATTGCCATATTTCAGACGAAAACCCAGCCATACGGCGGCTAACTGCTTTAACTCGAGAAATAAGCTCTGGCATTGCAAATGGTTTCGTCAAAAAATCGTCCGCCCCTGAATCTAAACTGGAAACCAAATTATCCATTTGATTTCTAGCCGTTAGAATAATAATTGGGATAGATTCCCCCGCATTACGCCATGCAATTAACTCCTGATGACCATCACCATCTGGCAAGCCTAAATCTAATAACATCAAATCAAAATTCCGAGAAGCGAGTTGTTGCTTTGCATCAGCCAGTAGTCGTACCCAACATGGATTAAATCCAGCAAGTTCAAGCCCTCGGCAAAGCGCCTTCCCCAGTTGGAGATCGTCTTCTACTAAAAGGATATTCATTTTATCACCTCTGCTTACAAGTATAAGCATTCAAACACTGACAAACAACATATCTAACTCTTGGCTTAACTAGATTTAAGCTTATCTTAAGGATAGTTTAACCGCCTTTTAAGGTATAAAAAAATAGTCTGTTTATGATTATCCTACATACTAAGAATAAGGGCATTAAAAATGAAAAAAACCTTATATGGAGTAGCAATATTCATTGTAATTATCCTGATAACATTGACTTTTATTACTAAAGATTATAATAAAATGCCAGTTGTAACTATTTCAAATCTAGCGATAAGTGAGATCTCAACTTGTACAGAACTAAAAAAATGTATTTCTCAAATTAAGATTGCAGATAATAAAAAAGATAAAACAAGTTTATTAAAAGTTATTAAGGATTTTTTAAGGAAAAAAATTTACTAATAATAAATGAATGTGATTACGGTATGAATGGGGCTCATGCTAAATACTGGGATAGGGCGTTATAACTTAATTGGAATATAGGCAAAAAGTAGGTTAACAGGCCAATGATTGGGATAAATAGCTTAACAAGCTTTAGTACGAATTTTAGCTTTATAAAAATAAAGGAATGAGTTAGTAGTAAACAGCATTCCTTTATTTAGGTACCGATTATTCTGTAATTTCTTCGGGAATCCAGCCGTCATCCATCCAAATTTCCTCCAATATTTCTTCAATACGAGTTTTATCCTCCGATATTTTTGTACCTGAAATATTTACACGTTGTTGAGAGCTAAAGCCAACTCGAGTGACCATATCTGGATACTGATTCTGTAGTTTACGTAAGATCTCAGACTCAAGAGCATGTAAAACAGTTGAACTTGGTTTCTGTGGTGCATTTTTATCAAATAACACTTCAATCCGTAACATAATGACCTCTAGCAAGGACTGTATTAATATACAGTATTTTTAAATGTATCAGTGTGAAAAGTCAATATCGATAAGTAAATATTTTATTGGTAAAAATAGAGTCAGAATAATATTAATATAAAACAAAAAGTTAATGTTACTTCTTTCGCTGCTTAGGGCAATAAACGGGTTGTCAGGCAACAAAAAATCCGTATTCTTAAGAAAAAACAGGGTTTATTAAAGTGAGTTTAGTCTAAATGTTACGATCTAGCCGTATGTCGAGGGAAAATATTGAGGAAATAAATGCCATTAATCAACTTTATGATAAGGCATTTCCTTTGTACGAACAGAGAAGTTATCAAGGGCGTAAAGCAGTATTAGGCCAAGATGACTATTACTTATATTACTTTGCTAATAGCTCTATTTTTGTTGGTTTTATAGGTTGCTGGAAAATTAATGATTATTTCTATATTGAGCACTTTGCTATTTCCGCAGAATTAAGAGGGCAAGGATATGGCCAAAAAGTATTGAAACAATTTTGCGGGAATGTAGGTAAAGTTATTCTTGAAATTGACCCTGTAATTGATGAGATAAGCAAAAAAAGGCTCAATTTTTATCAACATTGCGGGTTTCAACGAAATCGATACTCGCATACTCATCCAAGCTATTACCCAGAAAATAAGCCTCATCAGCTCGAAGTATTAAGTTATCCTAGCGCCATTAGTGATGACGCATATCGGCTTTTTGCTCATCAGTTACAACAGACGATTATGGATAATTCGTTGTTATAATAAGGGTACCTAGATAGTTTTAACTCGGTTATAGTAGTAAATGAGTTCTGGGTCATTATCGTCTAGGTTATCAATATAGCCGCTAGGAACAAAGCCAGTTTTCTCAAGGAGCTTTTGTGTAGCCAGATTTGACTGATTAGTCGATGTGAAAATTTTATCCGTTTTGCTTTGCTCTTTTAATTTATTAATCAGTATATGACCAAAGCCTTGACGCCGATATTTGTTATTTACCATTAATAATTCAATAAAACCATGTGAATAAAAATGATGGGTTAATACACCATAAGCCAATATTTCATCATTTGCTTCTAATACAAAACACGCATTTTGCTTTACCCACTGCGTGATTTCCAGCAGTCTTTCTGGTGTTGCTACAGTATCAATAAGAAAAATAGCGCTCACATCATGAGATGTGGTTAATCTGAAATTTATATTCATTAGCTATTGTGAGCCTGCCTTTGTGTAAATGGAATCACAGTTTAGTCTTTAGTCGCATGAAATCAATAGGTTGTTATCAATCTATAGAATTATTGTTTTTGGTGACAAGACCGATTATATGATTAAAATAGCAAATAAACACGGCTATAACTATGAGTATTGAAAGCTATAGCGGGTATTAATATCCCCTGATTAACTCACCAACAGATGAATCAATAGCGGATTCGATACGCCAACGCTTTATGGATATGTTCCCAAAATATCTATCGATAAGATTGATTTTTAACATTTTTCTCTCACCTTGATCTTGTTTTTAGTACTGTTCTAATTATTTTCACTGTATCGGCTATTGTTAAGTTTAAATACTTACTGTATTTGTATTAATAAAATCTAATATGGTTAAAAACAATATTACAAGATAAGGGGGCTGACAGATGATTAAACTGGAAATAAAACAATAAAAACGCGCCTTATACAATGTAGACCGTTTTTATTGTGAGAGTAAAAAAAACAAGGAATAAGTCAGTTATTTTACAGGTGGTACTTTTACATCTAGGTCATATAGCCTTAGTATTGAAGGAGCATCATCTACTTCTGAAAACTTAAGCTTCACTTTAGATGCCGCTCTTTTGGGAATACTAATATCACTTTGAACCCCATTTAAATAAGATGTAAACCCATCTTGGTCTAAGATATAAATATTATTTTTATCATCAAAATTTGTTAAGCGAATTGCTGACTCTGATTTATTTTTTATAGCTAATGTCAGCAGATACTCAGTATCAGCAGTTTTTTCAGATTTTAATACTTTTATCTCAGTGTATTTATTCAGGTTTTCCAAGTCGTAAATGATAATAGCACCATCAACGCTGCTCCCAGAAGCTCTCCCTTCATCAATACCTTCCTTGAATCCGGATAGTGCATCTTTACTTGAACTTGTTATTGATGATGTTATTGATTTCATGCCATCTTTAATGAGGCTAGTGTCATTGTTACTATCAGAGAGAGCGTATGTGGATATAAGTAAAAACATATATGCTAATTTTTTCATTGGTACCCCAAAAAGTTTTTTCAAATTATAGCAATAGCATATGATAAATATATTATGTAATGAGTAGTCTTATTCTTAGATTAATCAGTTGAACAGTCAGCTGTTTTTGAAATGCTCGCATTTTTTCGACACATTGGTTTATTATGTTGGATATTCAAGTTCCTACACCTAGTCACATTTAAATAAGCGGAGCTATGTAGAATTTAAAAAGATGCTCACCTAACTAATTAGTCTGAACTTACTAAACCACTAAGGTATTTTTTGTTCTTTTGGGGGGCTTGATTCTGAATATCGAATATAATGCAGATCTTTGGTTACGGAATTGTCTTATTATTTTACTCAATATAGGAGTTTAAAATCATTAACGGATTTAATACTTTTATATGATGGAGTATTACATGAGTAAAATTAAATTTATCCCTGCTATTATTTTAGCTTCTATTTTCATGGCACAGCCTTCACTGGCCGCTAAAACAGATACTTATAACTGTGAAGGTCAGAAAATTAAAGCGTCATTCCCAAATGATAAAATCGCAGTAATCTTATATTCCGGTGAAATTATAGTCTTGAATGAGGCACCAAGTGCAAGTGGTGCAAGATATACGGGTGAAAGCTTTCAATTGTGGTCTAAAGGTAAGAATGAATTTAATTTAGCAACCATATCAGAGGATGATATTGTAAACGGAAAAACCTCTGACGATAAAGGCCGTACGTGTAAATTGGTTAAATAAATTCAATTACTTTATCAATAACCTTAGTAATAAGGACTACTCTATTAAGAGCCCCCAATTACTGGGGGCTTTATTCGGTCGTGTAAAATCTTACCTGTCTATAGACCTAATTGAAAAGTATTCTAAACTAGCCTAGTCAAGGCGAAAATTTCACGTTTTGAAGCACTAGGGTTACCCAGCCGACTAGGCGTTGAACTCATCGACTAAAAACATAAACTAATGGCTACGAATATTTTAGTGATACTGGTATGGGTATTTTATATCATCATTTGGTAGTTTATTAAAATCAATAATGTGTTGATCAAAATCGATCACATTACTTTGCCCTTTGCAATCATTATTGGATAGCATTTTACATGTGGGTTTTATATTATTAGCATTAATACCCAACCACTCTGCAAATAATTGAAATAAATTAAGCCCATTTCTTTGTGCTGATATTATTTCACGGTCAACAGAATTAGAAGATGTAATAAATAAAGGGACTTCAAAATTTTGTTTACGTTTATCACCATGAATTAAATCTTGTTGATTATCAATAAAAGACAGACCGTGATCTGCAAAATAGAGCATAGACCACGAGTTTTTACTCTTTAATAATTCTGAATATATCTGAGACAGTAGTAGATCAGTGTTTTTTATACTTTGTACGTAGCAAGATAAATCTTTGCTTTTATAAAACTGCTGATATGAATTTGAAATTCTCACACAAAATGGTGAATGGCTACCAATCAAATGGATCACAATCAGTTTTTTCTGGAAAGTTCTTAGTACTGCCACTGAACTAGGACAAGAAGAATCTGAACATGTGGAGGAAATAGTAAAAAAGCCATAGAAGCTCAAAAGTGGTTTACTGAGTTTGGGCGCTACAAGGCGGTAAAGCCAAGTGGAAGAGAATATAATTAGAGCTTCCCGATATCCCGGTCCTTAAATTTAATGGTGCTACTAACGAGCTTTTAATTACCCACAGTGTTATTAGTCGCAACTGTCGACATGCTGTAATGACCGCCTGCCTATACCTTTATCCCTCTGAGATATCGACCATTATCTTTGTTAAAGCTTACCGCGATAAGTTGTAGAGAGTTTTATGTGGCTATTTTTCACTTGATGAGCAATTCCGTGAAGAATAGTTGAAAGAGCAGGAAATGAAGGGGAAAAATAGGGCACAGGCTCTAGGGTTATTGTGTATGGGCGGTGTTTTGGTGTTATACAGGCCGGTCTTTAAGGGATTTTTCAATGTTGTTATTTATAGTGTATGTACTATTTTTAATTATTATCTTGGTGTTTAACTCTGTTATAACGCATGATTGGTGTAATTTTTTGTTGTAACTTATGTGGTTATTTCATGCTCAAATAGGAAAAGAGCCATATAATTAATAAAACGTGAAATTATTAAAAATAATAGGTCATCTATGAATAAGTGTATAAATGGTTTGTTGTCGGCGGTGGCATTAATACTAGGAGGAATTATAGCTACTTCTCATGCTAATGATTTACGTGTACCTGTGGGAGCAATCGGGTATTTAGGTGAGGTTTCCCCACCTGTGCGTACTGTTTATTTTGAACAGGTTTTAAATAACAGTGATATACTTCCAAATTTCCCATTTATTGAGTTGATTACATGGAAGTGGAGGGAAGGTCCTGATTCAGCATTTGTCTACTATCCTCAAGAAGGAGCCTATGGGATCTCGTTATTTAATGAATTTGATGAGAGCAACCGTATAATATTATTGATAAATGGGGTGTTTTCCACTACATACGCTAGATATAATATTCCTTATGATTGGAGTTCAGGAGTGCGCTGGGAAACTGCATCGTTTTCATTAAGGCATTCTAAAATAAGCTCATCAAAAGGTATGTACCATGTGCCGTACGGTATAAACTATAGTGGTTATTTTGATTTTGGGCTCGAACCTAAGTCAGGTACACCTGGAGTTTTATATACTACTTTTACTCACCCCGCTAAATTTACAGGTGTTATAACAAGTTATTCAGCATATGCTCCACAGCCCTTAAAAAAAGGGCGCTACCTTGCAGATGATACTATTATGATGGCCCACCGAAATGGGTATGGAGATGGATACCCTAAAGATAAATCTGAAGCGGTATTTATTGGTGAGCATCAGTACATGGGGATATTTGTTGTTGATACATGTAAAGTATCCGCAATAACAAACACGAAGATTGATTTCGGGGTACAGTTAGCGGGGACTTATCCAAGTCCTAAGAATTTAGCTAATGCTCTTGCTCAGGTTAATGTTAATTGTCCAGATACTGGTAAGTATTTGATCTCTATTAAGCCAAACAATGCTCTAGTGGATGGAAATTATACTGGAATGGTGCTGGACCCGTTAGATGGAAATTCAGATGATTTGCCTTATATAGCCACATCGATTGATGCGACTGCTAAAGGTGATGAAGTTTGTATTGCTGACTCTTCTCAAGCCATTAATTATACGAAAAGTAAGCAGGTTTATAGCTCCGTTGGGGGAAATTTTATCCAAGGGTTAAACTTTGCTTTATGCGTTAATGGAAAAATAGCTCCAGGAAAATACCGCGGTAGCTTAGATGTCAATTTTCTGGTTGAATAATACAGTTTCTGTATAGCTTATATTCCGCATTAGGTCGCTTATGCGGCCTTTTTGTTCACTTCAATTTGTACTCTTGCTAACCTAATACTCAGTGGGAATCTATCACTTCTAGGCTTGTAATCTTAATACGCTTCTTAATTGGGGATTTTGGCTTTATTTTGGTCTTTACGGTTAGTTACCATGAATTAAAACCAGCAGGGGAACGTGAAGCAAATCTTATTAAGTACTTTTTTGTATTAGGTTCATTCCTATCAATGTCTGCAAATAAACACTAATACGCCAGCTTGAGTGGTTGGGGCACTTTGATATTGAAATAGAAACTATTGCGATGGAGTTTTACCCCCATTTTACCCCGCTTAAAATTTAGGCATAAAAAAACCAACCTTAAGCGGTTGGTTTCTCTATAAAAAGTTGGTCGGCATGATAGGATTTGAACCTACGACCCCCGACACCCCATGACGGTGCGCTACCAAGCTGCGCTACATGCCGAACTTTGTTTTATACTACTCAATTTGTCTCTAAAAGCAATAGACTAATGATACGACTGGTTGATATTTAAGCATTAATTCTCATTAAAACGCTTTAATTCTGTGAAAATTTTCAACAGCTCAGCCAAATCTGGTTTTTCGTCTTTTTCGATAGCCCCTTGCTTATCGTAGATATTAAACTGACCATTATGATCCATATAGAGCGTGGCGGTATCGGTAGTAATAACGACATCATCATTGTCACCAGTGATCACCCATGGATAAACGCGTTGATTACTAAACAAATCCTCACCCTGACTATAATCATCAGGCGGGTTGTTTACATGTAATAAACGCTGCATTAACGTGGTCATGACATCTTGATGGCTTGTAAGCTTATCAATCTGTTGAGCGGGTGTATTTGGCCAATAAATAAATAATGGCACTTGCATTTTGTCACGATTGAAGCGTTTATTATTCAACCATTCATTTTCTGCTTTTCCATTGTTATTGTAATTTGCAGTCACGATAACAATGGTATTTTGTAAGCGACCATCACGTTTTAATGTAGCCATCACACTGTTAATTTGTTCATTGGTTTTTGCGCTACCAGGGGCCCCTTTAATATTAAGGAAAGAGAACCAAGGGGAATCGTGTTTCAAATTACTTAGCCAGTGATTCCATTGTGAGATGGTTAAATTGTCGTTATCTGCAGTTTTTGCAGGTAACGAGTAGTCAGATAAAATAGCTTGCCTAAATAAAGGTGAATTGAATCCATCGGTCGAGAATAAACCAAATTGATAACCTTGGTGTTGCAGAGCCGAAATTAAAGCGGATGGATGCCTACCGTTTAAAATGTTATCAAAATAAGTTGATGATATTCCATAGAATAAGCCAAATAATGCGGTATCGTTACGCAAACCCGTTGTATAGTGGTTGGTAAATTGCGTACTAATCTCTTTAAACGCATTAAGTGAATTCATTGAATCCTGCTGGGACTTGTCCCCGAGGTCATCAATCACTAACAACAATAAGTTATAGCCAGCACCTTGGTCATAGTAACTTAACGGTTTTAGTGGGTAGTTTAGTTTCAATGCCGTAGGGCTACCTTGTTGGAATACGCGGTTTTGATGTTCGGTTAAGTTTAATAAACCATACTTATCAAGTAGCTTACGTGCCGTCATTGGTTGCGATAATGGGTAATTATAGCGTTGCATAGTAATAGGGCGATAAAAATTGGCATCAGCCCAAGCATACATAAGGTGTGACATAATAAAAGTCACAATAAAAATACTCGCAAGCGGCTTACCAAAAGTTTGCCGGTTTAGGCTACGAAGTTTTTGCCAGCTCCAAGTGGCAAATAGCATCTCAAGTAGAAAGATAATAGGGATGCTAATAAACATTAACTGCCATTCACGGGCCATCTCCCCCTTGGTTGGGTTGATGACGAGATCCCAAACTTGTGGTGTTAGGTGAAGGCCGAACTGACTAAAAACACGTATATCAAAAATTAACAGTGTCATCCCTGCTGTCGCAAGGGCAACACAAAGTAGCCTCAGTAGCCTCTGAGACATCACAATAAAGGTCAGTGGAAAAATAATGAGTAGGTAAGCGGCAAAGACCACAAAACTAAAATGACCTAACCAACTGACGAAAGCATAAACACGACCAGTTAAGGTATCTGGCCAATCAAAAATAAACAGATAGCTACTGCTTAGTACAAGACTAAGCAGTATATTGAATAGTGCAAACCAGTGTCCCCAACCAATCATGGCAGAGACTTTGTCACGGTAGCGCAGGTGGGTGACCATACTGTTTATTTCATTAATCAATTAGTGTGATTGATCTTCTTTAACAGAAGAAAGTAATGCGTTTGCAAAGGATTCTGCAATCATTTTACGTTGCGCTGGCGCAACAGAAGTATTGAGCAGATTCGTTACCATATTACCTAACACCATAAGGGAAAGGTCAACAGGTGTATGGTTTTTTTCTAACACACTCACGAGGTCAGAAAGTAAACCTTCAACTTTTTCATCACTATAGCGAGATGATTGTGGCATAAATTGAGACATCCTAAATTAATGAAAGCTCCATATCATAGCGTATAGCTGCTGTTTTTTCTTCTTTCTTCGCAACAAATTTTCGTTTAAGTGATAATAATGTTTATTCAGATTCGTAAAGTGCGTATTAGTTCAGCATTTTGAGGTTGAAAAAAGAACAAATGATAGTTTCTATTGCAGAGTGATAATATCAGTGTTTGAATACGCGCGACAATATTTCTGCTATAAAAAAGGAGCCAACAATGAGTCTGGAAATTACCCAGATAGCTTTACATCAGTTGATTAAGCGGGATGAACAAACCCTTGAGGTGATGTTACGGGATTCTTTATTAACAGCGGATGATGTCGTACAGGACATGATGGCAGAATTACACCGAGTCTATAGTGCAAAAAGTAAAGCATTCGGTGAGTTTAATGAAGAAAGTGAACTGGCTGATGCTTTAAAGTTACTGCGTAAAGGTGAAGAAGAGTTTTTAGGTTTCAGCCGTGCGATGACGGTACGTTTAAAGGATGAACTCGCTAAATACCCTTTTGCTGAAGGGGGGATCGTTCTTTTCTGTCAGTATCGCTACCTTGCTGTTGAATATCTTTTGATTTCAGTTTTGAGTAGTTGCGATAGCATGTTTGTCACGGACACTTTAGATTTAGGAACGACACATTATTTAGATATACCTCATGCGGATATTGTCGCTCGTATTGATTTAACCGAGTGGGAAACAAACCCTGAATCAAAACGTTATTTAACCTTTTTAAAAGGGCGGGTAGGGCGTAAGGTCTCTGATTTCTTTATGGATTTCTTGGCGGCTTCTGAAGGGTTAAACGCAAAAGTACAAAATAAGGGGTTAGTTCAAGCGTTAGATGATTTTTGTGACAATGCTCAAATGGATAAAAATACGCGCCAAGCGTACCGCCAGCAAGTCCATAGTTATTGTACTGAACAACTTCAATCAGGCGAGGAAATTGAATTGCAGGCATTGGCAAAAGAGTTGCCAATGGTGGAAGAGCAAAGCTTTGATGATTTCGCACGTCAAAATGATTATCAACTAGAAGAAAGTTTTCCTGCTGATAGAGGAACACTAAAGCAACTGACCAAATTTTCAGGAAGTGGAGGGGGGATCACTATCAGTTTCGATGCTATGTTGATGGGGGAGCGTATTTTTTGGGACCCAGTAACTGATACATTAACTATTCGTGGTACCCCACCTAATTTGCGTGACCAGTTACAACGACGTGGTAGTAAGTAAAATTACTGAAGGGAAATTAGTTCTTTGCCAGAATAGCGAAAGCTAAAAATAAATACCCTAGAAATAAATAACGCCGCAATTGCGGCGTTATTTACTCGGCGTCCCGAAATTTCTAAAGCTCGGCTGTGGGCTTTAATTAAGCGCGCAGGAAGTCAATGTGCGTCACTTTTGGCTTAAATGGGTGACGTTGAACAGCCTGAACTTTTACTTTAGTTTCTTTACCATCGATAACCAGATTCAGAACTTCGTAAAATTCTGCTTTGCTTTCTTGGTTAATGATTTCATCGTGGTTTAAAGTCACAGAGATAGGCTCTTGGTTGCCACCGTAAACGATAGCTGGAAGTTGGTTATCTCTGCGCAGGCGGCGGCTCGCACCCTTACCCTGCTCTTTACGTTCAATTGCATTGATAGTTAACATTACTATTTCTCTATAAAAAGAAAAGATAAATCCTGCTACAGGCGACCCAGCAGCAGGTTCGAGATTTGGCCTAAGAATATTTCATTCAGAGAATGTGATATATGAAGGCGGGCGGCATTTTAACGAAAAATCCGCCATCCAGCAATCATTAAGATCGCCTTAGCTTTAAGATAGGCTGTCAGCAACGCGAAAACGCCCTTGATAATCGAAGATTTTTTCACGTATTTCCCAATAGCGTTCTTTTTTCCGAGCCACGATAAATTGTGGATAACGTAATAATGATTGTTGTAATAAAATATCATTAGCATTATTCCACTTAAATGGAACTCCAGGCGCACGTTGATGTTCGCGTAAAAATCGAAATTCAAAGGCTTGTCGCTGAGCTGGTGTTGTTAAACGAAACCTTTCAGAAACGCTGGTTCCGTCCTCATCATAATAATTAATCTTAAGCCATTCACCTTTTGCATCATGCCCTGTCAACAGTTGCATCCCACCGCAACGTAAAATTAGGGCATCCTTTAATTTAAGTGCAGCTTTTAGCATATCATCAGGGTCAGTGAGGACTTCTTGGCATTGTTGGCAACGACGTGCGGCAATATCATTTTCTGCGCCACAATGGGGGCACTGTTTAAATCGAAAACGGAATTCACATTGTTGTTTTTGTCCGTGTTGATTTTCTTCCCAACCTTGGCAGCGACGACCATAGTGTTCGATAATTTGCCCATCAGAAGTGCATTTCCCCCAAAAAGTATTGGCAAATTGGCATAATGGGCAAAAAACTTGCACGGGTACACTCGTTGAATTGGGTTTACTTGAGCCGACTTCCGGTCGAAATAGGTCATGAGGGTTGCCTGCATAATCTAAAATGAGGCATTTTGTTTTCCCGGTGGCAAGTCGCAGGCCTCTGCCGACAATTTGTTGATACAAGCTTACGGATTCGGTAGGGCGTAAAATAGCTATTACATCAACATGGGGGGCATCGAAGCCCGTGGTTAATACAGAAACATTGACTAAATAATGTAATTGCTTGTTTTTGAAACGTTGAATGATGTCTTGCCTATCAGCAGCGGGGGTATCTGCCGTCACAAGCGCAGCCGTATTTTTAGGTAGATAACCCAGTATTTCCTTTGCATGTTCTACTGTTGCCGCAAAAATCATACAGCCTTGTAATGGCGATGCATACTCAACAATTTGAGAAACGATTTTTGGCGTGATCCTTTGTTGCCTTTTAAGTGATAAATTGAGCTCTTGTTCATTAAAAATACCAGATGAGCTCAGTGAAACCTGACTAAAGTCATATTGCAAAACGGGCATATCCAACCGTTCAGGAGGGACGAGAAACTTATTTTTAATCATATAATGTAGTGGCAATTCATAAATACATTCACGGAAAAAACAGTTTTCATCGCCCCGTACCATACCATGATAGTGGTACTGGTAAATCCAGCCACTGGCAAGCCTATAAGGCGTCGCTGTTAACCCCAAAATACGTAACGTAGGGTTATGAATTTGTAAGGCTTGAATAATTTGCTGGTATTGGCTTTTGTCATTCAGGCTGATACGGTGGCATTCATCAATGATAATTAAAGAAAAGTGAGTATTGAAAGCATCAAGGTTCCGGGCAACCGATTGTACACTCCCAAATACGACCTTACTTTGTGAATCTTTTTGATTCAGTCCAGCGGCAAAAATATCAGCCTGTAAGCCATAAGCGAGGTATTTTCCATGGTTTTGCTCAACGAGTTCTTTAACATGGGCTAACACAAGAACACGACCACGCGCAAGGCGAGCTAACTCTGCGATGACTAAGCTTTTCCCCGCGCCAGTAGGTAGAACAATAACCGCAGGTTGGGTGTGCTTGCGGAAATAATGCACTGTTGCATCAACGGCTTCTTGTTGATAAGGACGTAAAACAAAAGACATATTATTCAGTATAGAGTTAATAAGTTGGGAAAAAGGCGTTAAATTTAATTTAAAACCATGGCTCTGTCTAAAGATCTGAGTTGCTGCTAGGAAACTATCCCTTCACTAGGGTTATTGATATAATGAATTATGTGATAATAATCACAGCAACCTTTCATTCTATATTCTGACAGTTGAGTGCTATTGTACGCCTCACTGGTATTCCATCAAGTTAAGAGAATCTATGCGACTGGATAAATTTTTGTCCCAGCAATTAGGGATAAGCCGCAGTTTGGTAGCGCGTGAATTACGCTCAGGGCTGGTGACAGTTGATGATGTAATCGTCAAATCGGGAGCCTTTCAAGTTACGACCGACCATGAAGTCGCTTATGATGGCAATGTTCTTGTGCAAGTAACGGGGCCTCGTTACTTTATGTTGCATAAACCCCAAGGGTATATTTGCTCGACAGATGACCCAACGCATCCCACTATACTTTATTTTATCGATGAGCCGCTCGCTCAAAAACTTCATTCAGCAGGGCGCTTAGATATTGATACGACAGGGTTAGTATTGCTAACTGATGATGGGCAATGGTCTCATCGGATTACATCACCAAAACATCATTGTGAGAAAACCTATCGTGTGCAATTAAGTGACGATATCGCAAATGGCGTGGCTGCACAGTTTGAGCAAGGTGTAATGCTTAACGGTGAAAAAACCGTCACTAAGCCAGCCAAACTTGAAATCATTAGTCCACGTGATGTTAGATTGACGATTAGCGAAGGGCGCTACCATCAGGTAAAACGTATGTTTGCAGCGGTGGGTAACCATGTTTGCGGCTTGCATCGGGAACGAGTCGGGGAAATATGGCTCGATGATTCGCTTGAGCCCGGTGAGTATCGGCCGTTAACTGAAGCTGAAATTAACAGTATTAATGTATCACGTAAATAAAATGCAGGAGTTTAAAGAGTGCAACAGCAGCGTTCATCCTATTTGGGGCTGATATTAATTTTAGGTTTATTATCGATGCTAATGCCATTGGCTATCGATATGTACCTACCTAGCTTTCCGACGATGATGCATTATTTTAATGTAGATGAAGGGCGTATTCAGATGACGCTTAACAGCTACATTTTTGGTTTTGCTATTGGGCAACTATTCTATGGTCCGATGGCGGATAGCATTGGGCGTAAGCCAGTAATTTTAGGTGGTGTAATTGTCTTTGCTATTGCATCTGCTGCCTGTGCAATCACGGAATCCATTGAATCATTGATCTGGTTACGGTTCTTACATGGGTTTGCTGCTGCGGCTGCGAGTGTGGTGATTAACGCATTAATGCGCGATATGTTCACTCGTGACGAATTTTCAAGAAGCATGTCATTTGTGGTGTTAGTCATGACGATTGCACCATTATTAGCCCCGATCCTTGGGGGAGAACTAATGCGTTGGTTCTCATGGCATGCGATTTTTTGGAGCATTGCAATCGCAGCAGTGATAGCGGTTATTTTAGTGAGTTGTTTTGTGCGAGAGACACTACCTGCCGCTAAACGGCAGAAATTCCATGTCGGCACTACACTCAGGCAGTTTGCGACGTTATTTAGAGCTAAACAGGTTTTGTTCTATATATTAGCTAGCTCATTTTCTTTCGCTGGCATGTTCTCGTTCTTAAATGCGGGCGCATTTGTTTATATTGATTTAAATGGCGTGTCACCGCAGCATTTTGGCTACTATTTTGGTATCAATATTATTTTTCTATTTATTATGACCACAATAAATAGCCGCTACGTTAGGCATTTTGGCGCGGAAAAAATGCTGTACTTTGGCATTATTATCCAATTTGTGATGGGGTTATGGTTGTTAGCGACGACTGCTTTTGCGCTGGATTTTTGGACTCTAGTCATTGGTGTGGCCATTTATGTTAGTGGGATAGCGATGATCACATCAAACGCAATGGCTGTTATCTTGGATAATTACCCACATATAGCAGGGACTGTCTCCTCCTTAGCTGGAACCATTCGTTTTTCAATTGGGGCTCTGGTCGGAACATTGTTATCTTTGATACCCGCTAAAAATGCATGGCCAATGGTTGGGTCAATGGTGGCTTGTGTTGCATTATCCATGCTATTTGTTTTATTGGCGAAAAGAACAAAGTAATTTCATTAATTTTTCAGTTTCACGGATGAAACTGAAAATGTCATAGATGTCTATCCTTCCTTTTGTCCGATTATTCCGAATTGATTCAGTTCACCCCATAAGATACAGCTATTCTCAATGTTTATAGCTACCTTTAATTCGTTAAAAACGAATAGTAAAGTAGGGGGATTAAAATATTTGGTGAAAAATGATCTAAATCAATTACCGTTAGTAGGTAATTTGTTAAATTTATGTTTTTTATCACACCGTATTCTTTGCTGTAACAAGTTGGCAAAAATTTGTGCGTACTTCAAAAAATAGCTTAGTTATTGCGGTTTTTATGTCAAAGATGTAAAAAAAAGTTAGGTGTTTTGTGGTGAATGTTGAGTTCAAATATCAAAAAAAATTTAATATTTAATTAATTTACCATAAAAATTGATGTGCAATGATTTGTGTCACAAAAATTTAACGACATGTTGTATTTTTAATGTTATATTTAGGTTTTAGAATTTAACATTACTGTTACTTTTGTGGTTGTTAAAAACTCGGTTTGAACGATGAGTTAGTTTAAAGAGGGTTTTATTCACGTTTAAATAGTATATAAGCGTAATAGGGTTGGTTCGATCCTCGTGTTAGGTCTAGTGGGGCGGTAACCCCCGGGTCACTTGGCTAAATACTAAAATGTTTTAATAGGATATCTTTGTGGAAAAATCAGGTCTTTCGGTGGTGCACAGGCTACCGCAAAGCTACCGCTGGTTATCAGGCAAAATAGGGACTGATGTTGAAGTCGTACCTATGAATGATGTCGATAGCGATAAGCTTGTGGGGCTAAAATTACTTAGTCATGACTGTGCAACAGATTGTATTGCGATGCAGCAGTTATCTGAGTCGTTATCGGATATGCAAATTGCTAATGCTGTTTTGGAGTGGCAGAAAGAAGTGTGCTTGTTCATTCACGCAAATGATGAATTAGCAGCTATGTGTCGTTTGAAAGCCTCTGGTGTGGCTATTGCAGAGCTATCATCTGGTTTTTATTGTGCTTAATTTGAGTGCAAATAAATATATATGGGTTATTTATTGATTTACGTTATTGCTAATGTATCGGTGATAGACGGTGGCGATTTGCTCTGCTGCTAAGTTGCTTTACTAAAATACAGACTGATATTATTAGGCACTTTTGCGTACAGCGTCTCTCATTTTTTTGATGGCGTTAAATAACAACCGCTAGGCTCAGAAATTAAATATGAATTACCAATAAAAAAGCTTCCAGTATCTGTTACTTGGAAGCTTTTTTATTGGTAAGGGGATAAGGTATGGCAGAAAGTTAGGACCCGTTAATGATCCGACGGCTAGCGTAGTACCTTTTGCTCCAGTAGGAATTCGTCATTTCAGAAACAATAACGCCACTGCTTGTGGAGGCGTGAACAAATTTTTCATCGCCGATATAGATCCCAACATGCTTCATTGTGCGACCTGTTTTAAATAAAACGATATCGCCAACTTTTAAATTATTACGTTTTACGCTTTTACCCGAGTACTCTTGTTCTGAGGTTGTGCGAGGGAGTTCCACACCAAACTGTTCAAAAAATGTGCGCTGAACAAAGCTTGAACAATCCACACCTTTTTTGGTTGTGCCACCGAGGCGATAAGCAACACCTTTCCAGCTTGCATATTGGTTCATGATTTTGGATTTAGTGTCAACACTTTGTACTAGCTCTTCGAATTCATCTTGAGATGCCATAGTTAAAGAGTCCCCCGCGGAACCATTTAACATACGTACATCTGATTTAGCAGTATTTTGTGTATTCTTAGCTGACTTAGGATTGGTACATGCTGAGAGTGTCACGGCGATAGCAATTGCCGGTACAATGCGCCAAGCATAGCGCTTAAGTTTTTCAGATGTTAACATTCTTATATATATCCCTTACCATTTTTTTATCGCATTATCGTGTAAATAGACACGACAAAATAAAACCTATCCTTGTGAAAAACGCATTTGACGATAAGAGTGTGTTTTTCGCAAGAAATGTTTATGACAACAATTTATAGCAAACAACCCAAACTAGGTGTTGTACGCTTTAGCCATTTTCAATGACTTATTGAGTATAGAACAGATACCAATATTTACTAAAAGAATTTTACGTGAATTGGTAGCCTAACAAGCCTGAAAATAAACCTTAAAGAGCATACATAAACAAAGCCGAAATGGCGAGGCAATAGGTCTATAATTTACAAAACATTAGATAGAACTGCCTATTCACTATTGGTTTATGTGATTTCTATCATATGTAAGGGCATTTTGCGCGGTATTGCACCGTTTTGAGTAAATAAAGTATGAACTTGTTCACATTTTCTTACGTCTTGTTTCAGTCTATTTACGAAGTAAATGCCTAACATCCACCTCTAATGTAAAGAAGTTTAAATTTATCTAAGTTAGAAAGGTTTTTAGTCATCAAGTCATGCACTAATTATAGGTGGCCGTTAGGTGATTGACTTTAAAAAATCATAGCTACTGTTTATTTATCAGTATTCTGATAACAAAAAATACTTATATTGAAGTTTTGATTAATTTTAAATCTAAAAAATGAATGGTAGTAAGACAGGTATTGAAAACTATATTTTGATTTGAAATTCTCTATAAAGCCGATTTTCAAAATCTGCGAAACGACGATTTAATGTTGAACGCGCAATAGTGGTTGAAAAATAATCTAGGGGGATCAAATTGGCTGAACCAAGGTTATCAATAATAAAAAATTGGCCGTGAGGTTTATAGCCTAATTGATAAACAATATTATAAGTTTTTAGTGCCATTGTTGCTATGGCTTCTTCATAGATTGTTTTTTTAAATTGTTCATAGGCAATTCTCATATTTTTTTTATGTTTTAAAAGTATGTTTTTATTTTTTAGGTAATACTCTAATGTATGTGAAACATTCCCTGTTTTATCTTTAATGAGTTGGAAAACATACCCTAAGCCGAAATTAGTTTCTTGGGTTCCATAATAATGAGAAATAGTGTTGGTACTTAAACTTTTTTTATATAACCGCTTGTAATAGCGTATTTCTCGTAGCGTTTCTTTATCACTTCTCCCATTTAAATGCACTTTGATGCATAAATCATCATACTCTGGATGTTGATAGCAAGCACGTTGCCGACCCGCAGCTATCAACTGTTTGGGGGATAGGTAAATTTTAGTAGCAAGGTTTTTTTTCATATTAATAAATACTCATTTTATAAGTTAAATACAAAAATGATTTGTAAACAATAAATATGACGTTTTTTACAATATATAGGGCTGATTTTAATAGATAAAATTCTAAAGATGTTGCATTTCGTGTGGTAATAAAAAAGTCATTTAAATAGGTGATTTTATTTTGAGTAATAACGATTCAAAAAAATAAAAAACTACGACTATAAATGAAATCACTAATATTTCGTTGAGATTAGTATGTCGTCCTCAGTCACGCAGAGTGAAAAATATTTTAAGTATAAATAAATCACGAAAAGTGACGATAACTTAACTTTAAGAGGGCGATTCTTATGGATAACTCAGTAAAAAAAATTGTAGCGACTATTTTTACAGTAACAGTATTGGTTTCAAGTTTTTCGGCAGTAGCATCAAAAAATAGTGGGATGAAACGTGCTAGCTCTGGTGTCATTTTATTTACAGGAGCGATTGTCGCGCCACCTTGCATGATAGAAGCAACGCCTAAAAGTGTGATAACCAAATGTTGGAGTGATACTGGAGATGAAAAAACGACGTCTGTTGATATTCGAAAACTCAGAGGGCAAACAACACTACTTCCTAATTCAAAGGGAACTCAAGAGTTTAATTGGATAAACAAAGACCATACATTGGGAATCTATACGATTAAATATGATTAAACATGAGTGAAGCCGAAGAGCAGGTCGTTAGGAGGGGATAATGCTAAGTGATTGTGGCATATGCCTATGAACAATTAATTCATAGGCATATAAGGTCATAGGTTAGATAACATATTGTAATTAATCACAACGCCCCATATAACGGCGTTCAGGGATATGGATACGAATTTTTTCGCCACTCGATAAATACTCAGGAACTTGGATAGTAAGCCCTGTAGCCATAGTCGCAGGCTTAGTTCTGGCACTCGCTGATGCACCTTTAATGCTAGGTGTTGTTTCCATTATGACCATATCAACGGTTTGAGGAAGTTCTAAAGCCAAGACTTGACCTTCTATGGTAAGAACTTGCATTCCTGGCAAACCCTCTTCAGGGATGAACAATAGGTCTTCTTCAATATCTGATTTTTTGAACATGTAAGGTGTATAGTCTTCATTATCCATAAAAACATATTCATCACCGTCAATATAAGAAAAAGTCACTCCACGGCGTGTTAACGAAATCGTTTCTAAAATATCATCTCCTTTGAAACGTTCCTCAACTTTTTGGCCAGTTTTGATATCTGTAAAACGCATTTTATACAAGGTACTTGCGCCACGAGCACTAGGTGCTTGAATATCAATATCTTTTACAAGTAGTAATTTGCCATTATAGTTAACTGCTAAACCGCGTTTAATTTCATTGGCCTTGGCCATAAATAACCTTCTTTGGGATTGTCAAAAAGAGTGCGACAAAATTACTCGCAGATAAGCGATTAGGCAAGATGTTGCGGTTAATTTTCGGTGAAAAATTTTATGGGAAAGGGAATGGTGAATATTGCGTAAAAGCGATATTCACCAAAGGCCGTTAATAAATAGGGAGTAAACCAGCTAAAGATAGCAAATGTGCTACAGCATTAATCACACCAAATAAGATAACGAAAACAATAATAAATGTTCCACCAGGTGCTTTATAACTATTATTTGGATAGCGTACACGGCTCGCTTTTGCCATTAGAGCAGGGACAATTACCGCCCAGATGGTTGCTGCTAGCCCTGCAAAACCAATGGCATAAATAAAACCATTTGGAAAAATTAACGCAAGGATGGTAGGCGGTACAAAGGTGACTAAAACAGATTTGAAACGCCCTTGTTGATTGTCCTTAAATTTAAAGAAGTCTGCAATAAAATCAAATAAGCCAAGAGAGACACCTAAGAATGAGCTGGCTAACGCCATATAAGAAAACAAGTTTAGGAATTGTGAAATAAAACTGTTTTTCGTCGAGATATTCATTTGAGTCAACAGGGCATCAATATTATTGCCACTTTCTCTTATCTCAATAAAGGCAGAGCGTGGGATATTGCCTTGGATGGCATACTGCCACAAGATATAGATAACAACCGTAATAGTTGCTCCAAACACTAAACTCATGACTACACTGCGACTGTCTTTATTATAATATTTAACTAGCCCAGGTACATTGCCATGATAACCAAAAGAGGTTAATAAATAAGGTAATGCGGCGAGAGCGTAAGGTAAATACTGATGATCACTTTGTTCAACTTGGTTAAATAAAATGGCAGGAGATGCCGTTGAGATCATCCCACCAATTGACATGATAAATGTGATAACCATACCACCGATTAAAATAGTACTTAACCTATCTACAGCACGAGTAGAAAGCCAAACAATAAAAGCGACGATGAAAGCAAAAATAAAGCCTGCACCCGCTTGTGGAATTTGTATATGACCTGACAAGTTTGCGGTAATGATAGAACTACCCGCGGAAATGTAGGCGTAAGTCAGTATGTAGAGAACAAAGGTGACGGATAAGCTATTAATTGAATTCCAAGTTGTTCCCAACAGGTCTTTGACCATAGTGTGAAAACTGGCTCCAGCAGGGTAATTCATATTTGCTTCTAGGATCATTAACCCCGAAAGTAACATACAAATAAATGTATAGATTAATAGCACGACTGAGCCTGAAAACCATACACCTGAAGTCACCATTGGAATTGAAAACATACCCGCACCGACTGCAGTCCCTGCGATAATCATTGCACCACCCAAGATGGAAGGGCGTTTGTGTTGTGTTGTAGTATCAACGGCCATGGTGGCTCCTAATAGAATGTTTCACTGTACTAGCTAAATGATACGGTAAGCACATGACGTTGTAAATATGGTAAAGGCAATTAAATAGGAAAAAGCGAGTAATAAGAAAGAGATGAATAAAAAACGTACAAACAAAATCGTTTATACGTTAAAGGTTAATATTAGGCTTTATGGTGATAAAGATTCTGGTTTAGCCAAAGGTCAATGGCATTGCGGCTGGCTTCAAAGTGAGGCTCAGGTAATGCATCAGGTGAAACCCACATTAGGCTTTCACATTTGTCTGTTTCCATTATTTGAGGTGCAACTTCACCATTGTATTCAACATGCATACAGATAGAGACCGTATGCTTCCCTTCTTGTTGATAAGTTTGCAAGTTATTACTGATACCAAATACGGTTGGTGCTTGAATATCAATACCGATTTCTTCTTTTATTTCACGAATAGCGCAATGTTCGAAAGTTTCCCCAGGGTCAACATGACCCCCAAAAATTGACCAGTAAGGGGCATGTTTACTGCTGCGTTTACCCATGAGTATTTGCCCGTGCGAATTGGTGATGATCACACCGACACCGACGACGACGTTAACAGGCTCAGACATATTTTCTCCTGATTATTTTATTTTTTAGCGCGCTGATTTTGCCATGGTACAACAGAAAAACAAGCAGGGAAAAATACAAATATCACTGAAAACAATATGCTTTAATGTTATAACTATGATTATATTTTAAGATACGATAATCATGATAAGGGAGATTAGTGGTTATGACTCGCCGGGTTGCTACAATTACATTAAATCCTGCTTACGACCTTGTAGGGCTGTGTTCTACAATCGAAGTTGGTGAAGTCAATTTAGTCAAAACCGCTAGCCTCAATGCGGGTGGTAAAGGTGTAAACGTAGCGAAAGTGCTGCGTGATTTAGGCATTGATATCACAGTTAGTGGTTTTATGGGGAAGGATAACCAAGAAGAATTCCAACATTTTTTCAGTGAAAATGGGATGGCTAATCGTTTTAGTATGGTACCGGGACGTACACGTATTAATGTAAAACTTACTGAAAATAATGGGGAATCAACAGATTTTAATTTTTCAGGTTTTGATGTAAGTAAAGAGGATTGGAACCGCTTTTCTACAGAGTCATTAAATTGGCTAGGCCATTTTGATATGGTTGTCGTTAGCGGCAGTTTACCAAATGGTATTGACCCTGAAGAATTTACTCGTTGGATGACCAGACTTCGGCAATTATGCCCATGTATTATTTTTGATAGTAGCCGAGAGGCCTTGAAAGCCGGTCTTAAAGCATCACCTTGGTTAGTAAAACCGAATAGACATGAATTAGAGAGCTGGGTTGGTAGAAAACTTCCTGATTTAAAAGATGTTATTGCAGCAGCCCATGAATTACGTGATAAGGGCATTTCTCATGTTGTCATTTCATTAGGAGGAGAAGGGGCTTTGTGGGTAAATGCCTCAGGGTCTTGGTTGGCCAAACCACCTCATTGTGATGTGATAAGTACGGTAGGGGCTGGGGACTCAATGGTTGCTGGGCTTGCTTATGGTTTACTCAATGGGGAGTCGAGTGAGCATACATTACGTATGGCGACGGCTATTTCCGCGTTATCAGTTTCTCAGCCCGATGTTGGGCTAAAAAATCGTAATAAATTAGCGGATATGATGGCTAAAATTGAGATGAAATCATTGTAATTGGTGAAAAATAGCCAGTTCGCGGCATTAACAATGTGGTGTTTTCGATATTATAGTCAAGCTCTAGGGTTAACCTAGAGCTTAACAATAAAGTATTAGTTTTGTTGCTGAGATTTCAACCATGCAATTTCTTGCGGCCAAATATCTGGGTTGATCGTTTCTAAAATCAAAGGGATACCATCAAAACGCTTATCTTGCATAATGTAGGTGAATGGTGTGAAGCCAATATTTCCCTCACCTAAACTGTGATGGCGGTCAACACGGCTGGCGAATTCGCTTTTTGCATCATTAAGGTGCATTCCTTTCAGAAATTCAAAACCGACAATGTCAGAAAATTGTGTAAAGGTGTTATCGCAATCTTCAATCGTGCGTAAATCGTAACCTGCTGCGAACGCGTGGCAAGTGTCAATACAAACGCCAACACGGCTTTTATCTTTTACACCTTCAATAATTTTAGCTAAGTGAGTGAAGTCAAACCCCAAGTTAGTACCTTGCCCTGCCGTATTTTCAATAACAGCAGTGACACCTTCTGTTTCAGCAAGAGCAATATTAATCGACTCGGCAATTCGAGCTAAGCAGTCATCAACCTCAATTTTTTTTAAGTGGCTTCCAGGATGAAAGTTAAGTAAACCGATGCCTAATTGTTCACAACGTTGCATTTCATCAATAAATGCAACCCGTGATTTTTCCAAAGCTTCAAACTCTGGGTGACCTAAGTTTATTAAGTAACTGTCATGGGGGAGAATTTGCTGTTTGCCATAACCGTATTTTGTACAGTTATCTTTAAACTTGCGGATCACTTCTTCACTTAGTGGTGCGGCTTTCCACTGGCGTTGGTTTTTAGTGAATAACGCGAAAGCCGTTGCTTCGAGTTCATGGGCGCGAATAACAGCCTGATCAACGCCACCAGATGCGCTGACGTGTGCTCCAATATATTTCATTTTTGACTCCTTTTTGTGGGAGTATGCCATTAATAAGCTAATAAATGAAATCAACAAAAAAGCCACCGGTTAAGGTGGCTAATAATAAGAATATAAATCGTTAAAAGATATTTTGGATCATCACATTAATTAATAACCCACCCACAATTAACCAAACAAATAAAATCAATGCCATCAGTAACGGCTTAATACCTGCTTGGCGAATGGCACTAACATGGGTGGTTAAGCCTAATGCGACCATCGCCATTGCGAGTAAAATAGTATCTAATGCGATGATTTGTTGAACTAATACACTAGGCAATAAGTGTAATGAATTAAAACCTGCTACAACGATAAAGAATACAGCAAACCAAGGAATAGTAATTTTGCTTTTTTGGTTGCTTGCCGTTTGATTGTGGCTTGCTTTTCGACTCAAAAAGGCAGATAAAATAATTAAGAACGGTGCAAGCATCATGACACGGATCATTTTAGCGATCACGGATGCATTTTCTGCGTCAGTACCTATGGTGTGACCAGCAGCAACAACTTGTGCAACTTCATGAACCGTTGAGCCAATATAAATACCAAATGTTTCTTCAGTCGCAGGGAACCAACCAAAGTGGGCATTTAATTGGTACATCCAAGGGTAGACAAATATACAGATTGTCCCGAATATGACGACAGTTGAAACGGCAACCGCGACTTTACTTGCGGAGGCTTTTACCACCGGTTCAGTTGCCATGACTGCTGCAGCACCACAAATACTGCTTCCTGCACCAATCAGCAATGTTGTTTCTTCATCAAGACCGAATACTTTTTTACCCAGCCAATAAGCTAATAAGAATGTCGATGTTAATGTTAAGGCATCAATGATGACGCCTGTTGCACCTACATCAGTAATTTGCTGAAAAGTAAGACGGAACCCGTACAGAATGATCCCCGCTCGAAGGAAATAGTGCTTAGCAAATTTAATACCACTGTCACAAGATTTGCTCGCAACAGGATAAAAAGTATTACCAACAACGATGCCTAATAAGATAGCAAGGGTTAATGCACCTAAACCGATATCCATAAACCAAGGCTGTTCACCGAGGTAAATTGAGATAGCCGTTAAAATACCAGCTAAAATAATGCCAGGTATTAATTTAAAAATAGGATGCAGGCTATTTTGCTCTAAGCTGTTAGCTTCACTTTTATTCATGACAATGCTCTTCATTACCGCTTATAAGATTTGGTAATAAGCATATAATAAAATCAATAATAATTTAAATTCATTATTTGTGTATAATCTATCGAAAAAATTGATTATAAGTTTCTTCTGGAATATTGCTAATAAATCATTAATATTAACAATATTATTACAAATACTAAAAATCACGTTGGGGCTTACCTTTATGCGAATTACACTTAGGCAACTTGAGGTCTTCACGGAAGTATTAAAAAGTGGCTCCACGACGCAAGCATCTCAATTATTAGCACTTTCTCAATCTGCAGTAAGTGCGTCGCTAACGGATTTAGAAGGTCAATTAGGTGTTCAGCTATTTGACCGCGTGGGTAAACGACTTGTTACAAACGAGCACGGAAGGCTTTTATACCCTAAAGCATTAGCATTATTAGAACAAGGGTTAGAAGTCGAGCAATTATTTAAGAAAGAGATGGGCGCCGTGCGTCTCGCAGCAAGTACGACGATTGGCAACTATATGCTACCGGAAATTTTAGCGGGTTATCGTCATGACCACCCTGATATTCCTTTGGAACTGTTTATTAGTAATACAGAAGAAGTTATCAAAGGTGTCATGGAGTTTAGAGCCGATGTCGGTTTAATCGAGGGGGTTTGCCATAGCCCTGAGTTGATTTCTAAACCGTGGTTAAAAGATGGATTGGTTGTTTTTGCTTCACCACAAAACCCACTAGCAAATAAAAAAGTATCACTAAAAGATTTACAAGATGCTCCATGGATTTTGCGGGAAAGGGGCTCAGGGACAAGAGACGTTCTTGACCAACTATTATTTGCTCACCTTCCCGGGTTTCATATTTTAATGGAGCTTGGAAATTCAGAAGCGATTAAACATGCTGTTCGTTTCGGTATGGGGATCAGTTGTTTATCAAGGCGTGTTATTGAAGAACAATTGGAAAATGGTTCATTAGTGGAATTAGAAATAGAAGAACTGCAATTAGAAAGAACCTTATATTTGATTTACCATCGTCAAAAGCACCTTTCGAACGCGATTACTAATTTGCTAGCCTACTGTAATTAAAAATCCTCGTCATCTTTTAACTTGTCGCGTTGTTGGCTGCAATCGACTATCCAAGTCACATACTGGTGTATGCTCCTTGGATAGTCTCATTTGCTGTCTAGCGACAAGCCAAAATATTTAGAGGATTGCAATGAATGTGTTGTGATTGCGATAACGCGTTTTACTTATAATTTGCTACGGATTATGAAGGTATCTTATAACAGCAAAGAGTTGCTTAGTTCTGGCAGTCTATTTTGCTAGAATTCCTCCGATATTAGCTGAATAATAAAATACAGGGAACAAATGTCAGAACAACATACCAATACTATCTCGCAAGGCGGCCCACAAAAGCTACGCCGTGAATTAAAAGCACGCCACCTTGCGATGATTGCTATCGGGGGCTCAATCGGTACCGGTTTATTTGTCGCATCAGGTGCAACCGTTGCACAGGCAGGTCCTGGTGGGGCACTTCTTTCATACGCTATCATCGGTTTAATGGTTTATTTTTTAATGACCAGCTTAGGTGAGTTAGCTGCTTATATGCCAGTTTCAGGTTCATTTGCGACCTATGGTGCTAAGTATGTTGATGAAGGCTTTGGTTTCGCATTAGGTTGGAACTATTGGTATAACTGGGCGGTCACTATTGCGGTTGACCTTGTAGCAGCGCAATTAGTGATGACTTATTGGTTCCCAGATACCCCCGGCTGGATTTGGAGTGCAATATTCCTTGCTATTATTTTCTTGCTAAACTTTATTTCAGTTAAAGGGTTTGGTGAGGCTGAATATTGGTTCTCCTTAATTAAAGTCACTACCGTCATTATTTTTATTGTCGTGGGCGTGTTAATGATTTTCGGCATCATGAATGGTGCAGAAAATGCAGGATGGCATAATTGGGAAATCGGTGATGCACCTTTTGCTGGTGGCTTTTCAGCGATGATTGGTGTTGCAATGATTGTTGGTTTCTCCTTCCAAGGTACTGAACTAATCGGTATTGCTGCAGGGGAATCAAAAGATCCGGCAAAAAATATTCCAAAAGCGGTACGCAAGGTTTTCTGGCGTATTCTGTTATTTTACATTTTTGCAATTCTGATTATTAGTTTGATCATTCCTTATACCGACCCTAATTTATTGCGTAATGACGTTAAAGATATCAGTGTAAGTCCATTTACATTGGTATTTGAAAATGCAGGTTTACTCTCCGCAGCGGCAGTAATGAATGCCGTCATTTTAACCGCGGTTTTATCGGCGGGTAACTCAGGGATGTATGCATCCACCCGTATGTTGTATACCTTAGCGCGTGAAGGTAAAGCTCCGCGTATTTTTGCCCGCCTATCAAAAGGTGGCGTACCACGCTATGCTTTATTAGCTACAACAATTATTGCCGGTCTATGCTTTTTAAGTTCGATGTTCGGTAATCAAACCGTTTATTTATGGTTATTGAATACGTCGGGAATGACGGGTTTTATTGCATGGTTAGGAATTGCGATTAGCCATTATCGTTTCCGTAGAGGGTACATCGCACAAGGTAAAGATCTTAACGATTTACCATATCGCTCAGGCTTCTTCCCGGTCGGCCCTATTTTTGCATTTATTTTATGTTTAACGATTACGTTAGGTCAGAACTATCAAGCCTTCTTAGAAGATAGGATTGATTGGGTTGGGGTAACCGCGACTTATATCGGAATTCCGCTATTTTTAGCCATATGGTTTGGTTATAAAATTGCCAGAAAAACCACATTTATTCGCTATAAAGACATGAACTTTCCAAGTTACAAAGAAAATTTAGATAAATAAAATTCGTATCTTGTTTACTAAAATAGCACCTCCATTGAGGTGCTATTTTTTTATCACGCCAGAATAAAATGTTAGAAGTGCCAAATTAGCAGGTTAATTTGGCAAGATGCATAACTTTTCGATATGGCTCACACAATTTCATTGAGTTAAGTCATGTTAGATTCAATAATCGTATTGATAAGTATTCTTATTTGCTTTATTGTTACCGCAATAAAAAATTCAGTCAATGAGGTTGATGGTGGAGCTTAATACTATGTCGTCGGTAGCCAAGAAATCAGTAGCTAGGTCGGTAGTAAAAGGAATAAGTTTAGCATTATTAGTGAGTGCAAGTTTGAACTCGTGGGCCGCTACTGTAACTGATGTTGCAGGCCGTACTGTTGAAGTCCCTGATAATGTTAACCGTATCTTACTTGGCGAAGGGCGTTTATTTAGCGCTATAGCTCTCCTTGAAGGTGATAAACCCATTGAACGTATCGTAGGCTGGCAAGGGGATTTGCGTAAATTAGACCCGCAAACGTATGCGGTTTATAAAGCGAAATTTCCAGAAATTGATAATATTCCTCTAATTGGTAATACCAGTGCCGATAGTGTCAGTTCAGAAAAAGTATTAACACTAAATCCCGATATCGCCATTTTTGGTCTGTCAGGGCATGGTCCGGGCAAAAATAGTGAATTAGTGAACCAGTTAGAAAAAGCGGGTGTGCCTGTCATTTTTGTCGATTTCCGTGACAACCCATTGAAAAATACATTGCCGAGTATGCGTTTACTCGGTCAAGCGTTAAATCGGGAACAGGTAGCCAATAAATATATCGATTTTTATGAAAAAAACCAAAAGCTAGTCACCGATATTACCGCTAAAGTTCCGGAAGATAAAAAACCGACGGTGTTCATTGAATTAAGAGCCGGTGCTTTTGAAGATTGTTGTGGTACTGCAGGTGACGGTAACATGGGGAACTTTATTGACTTAGCGGGTGGGAAAAATATTGCTAAGGGGGTATTGCCCGGCGCATTAGGTACAATGAACCTTGAGAAGGTCATTGCATCAGACCCCAGTATTTATATCGCATCTGGTGTCAAAGCACCGGGTAGCAAAGATGTTGGTGTTCAATTAGGCGCTCAAGGTACTTTAATTGATGCGAAAGAAAGTCTAAAAAGGGTCACAGAACGTAAAGGCATTAATTCATTATCAGCCATTAAAGATAAGCAAGATTACGCTATCTGGCATAACTACTATAACTCTCCATACAATGTGATTGCGACACAAGTATTTGCTAAATGGTTTTATCCTGAGCAATTTGCGGATTTAGACCCGCAAAAAACACTTGAACAGCTGCACAGTGAGTTTCTCGCTGTAGAACCAAGTGGTGTATATTGGGTCAGCGAAAAGCAATGAGAGTAGGTGGGAATTAATGAGTATTACAAGTGAACCGATAGCAGCTGCAGAGCAAGCCATCAAACAAGCTGATAATGGTGTGAAGCAGCATTATCAAAATATGTTACGCCGTAGGCTAACATGGATTGGGGTTATTGTTGCTGCAATTTTATTATCTTTAATTATTGATTTTACGTTGGGCCCTTCGGGCTTATCTCTTGAACGATTGTGGCAAACCTTGGTAACACCAGAAACGGTGGATGCAGGGACTCGGGTTATTGTTTGGGATATTCGGTTGCCATATGCATTGATGGCTGTTGTTATCGGTATGTCATTAGGGCTTGCTGGGGCAGAGATGCAAACGATTTTAAACAACCCGCTGGCGAGCCCATTTACTTTAGGTGTATCAAATGCGGCGGCTTTTGGTGCTGCTCTAGCCATTGTTTCAGGTATCGCAATTCCAGGGGTGCCTGACCAATGGGTAATATCGGCAAATGCCTTTATTTTTGCACTACTAGCAGCGTTGATGCTAGATGCGGTTACCCGCTGGACTCGAGTTGCTACTTCCGGTGTGGTTTTATTTGGTATAGCTTTGGTATTTACATTTAATGCATTGGTTTCCATGATGCAATTTATTGCTACGGAAGATACCTTACAAGGGCTTGTTTTCTGGACGATGGGGAGCCTTTCAAAAGCGACATGGGTAAAACTGGGCGTGATGGCGCTAGTTTTCGCCTTAGTTTTCCCAATTGCGATGATGAGTTCATGGAAGTTAACGGCCTTAAGGCTCGGTGAGGATAGGGCTATTAGCTTCGGTATTGATGTCCGGCGGCTAAGGCTGACAACGTTATTGCGGATCAGTATTTTGTCTGCATTGGCGGTTGCGTTTGTTGGGCCGATTGCCTTTATTGGGCTGGTTGCACCACATATTGCCCGTTTGATATTTGGTGAAGATCACCGCTTTTATCTGCCAGCAAGTGCATTAATTGGAGCATTAATTTTATCGATGGCATCTATTGCCTCGAAGAACATTATTCCAGGTGTGATTATTCCTGTGGGTATTGTGACATCGTTAGTGGGTGTTCCGTTCTTCTTAAGTATTATTTTACGTCATCGGGGTAATGTATCATGAGTGGTTTGATTATTAACCAATTTAATGCAGGCTACCCAAAACGTGCAGTGATTGAAAACTTATCGACCGATATTTTACCCCGAGGAAAGATCACGGTATTACTTGGGCCAAATGGGAGTGGTAAATCAACATTATTACGCTCTTTAGCTGGCTTAAATAAGGCAACGGGGCAGTTATTATTGGACGGCTTGGATCTCACGCAGCAGAATTTTGCTCAACGTGCGCAAAATGTGGTGTATTTACCGCAAACATTACCTGCGGGGGTTCACTTATATGTTTTAGAGTCTGTGATTGTTGCTCAGCGTGCCTCGGGTGGTTTGAGTAATCAAAATAATAAAGACGAAGTCATGCATTTATTACGCCAACTTGGTATTGAACATTTGGCATTAAGTTATTTAGATCAACTTTCAGGTGGCCAAAAACAATTAGTCGGTTTGGCACAATCATTAATTCGTCAACCAAATTTATTATTATTGGACGAACCTTTAAGCGCTTTAGATTTAAATTATCAATATCATGTGATGGATTTAGTGGCAAAGGAAACTAAACGTCGAAATATAATTACCGTTGTGGTTGTTCATGATATTAATATTGCGTTAAGACATGCGGAACATGTATTAATGCTTAAGCAAGGGAAACTCATCGCACAGGGAGAGCCTGCTGAGGTTATCACGCCTGAAAGCCTTGCAGAGGTTTACGGTGTAAGAGGGCGTATTGAAAGGTGTTCGCAAGGGGTACCTCAAGTGTTAATTGATGGGCTAGTTGATAAATTAGCAAGTTAATACCGCACAATAAATGATGTGCTTGTGGCGTCGTGCGGCAAGCACATTAATAAAGAAAAAGGGGCAATATAAAAAAACAAACGAATTAAATATTAAGATTAATTACCCACAGGAAATTTAATTGATTTATAAATGGTTTTTTACCATGAATTTCTTATGGGTATTTAAATATCCAAATAATAAAAAGCGTTTTAAAATTTAATGCAATCAATGTGAGCAAATCAATTCATATATAAAAAAATATCTCTTGGAGAGTTGGGAATGGTTGTTTTTAATAAAAGAAAAGTTGCAATTAGCATAATTGCCGCTATCGCTGCGACACCTGCATTTGCTGATGACAGTAAAGATAAAATCTATGTAACGACTGCATCAGGTTATCAGCAAAAAATTGAAGATGCCCCAGCATCCATTTCAGTAGTAACGCGCGAACAACTTGAAACTAAAGCTTACCGTGATGTGACTGACGCTTTAAAAGATGTACCGGGTGTTTTAGTTACCGGTGGCGGCAGTAGCTCTGATATTAGCATTCGTGGTATGGATGCTAAATACACCATGATTTTAATCGATGGTAAACGTATTGATACACGCAGCACTCGCCCAAATAGTGATGGTTCTGGTATTGAACAAGGTTGGTTACCACCATTACCCGCCATTGAGCGTATTGAAGTAGTACGTGGCCCAATGTCATCGTTGTATGGTTCGGATGCGATGGGTGGGGTAATTAATATTATCACTCGCCGTGTTCAACAAGAGTGGACCACAAGTTTACGAGCGGATACTACACTAACTGAACGCAAAAATTCAGGTAATACAGGGCAAGGCAGCTTTTACACCTCAGGTCCATTAATTGATGGTTTACTTGGTGTGAAACTACAAGGCCAATATTCGCATCGTGGTGAAGATAAAATCATTAATGGTTTTAATCGCCAAATCATGGCGAGTGGTGGAGCAACGGTATCGTTGACTCCAGATGACAAAAATACCTTCGACGCAGAATTTAAACGTGATAACCAACATCGTGATGACCGTGAGGGTTATACCAGCAAAAGAGGCGACGGTAGCGGTTTTAGCAAATATGAGTTGACTCATATGGCATTAACCCATACGGGTATTTATGATATTGCATCAACAGATACCTATGTTCAATACGATGAGACAAAAAACCCAGGCCGTAAAATGACGGCAGAAGACCTTGTTTTCCGTAATCAAAGTGTCTTTTTATTGGGTGATCATAGTTTAAGCCTTGGTGGTCAATATCGTAAAGAGAAGTTGAAAGACGAAGGTAATAAATTTAAACAGTATAATAAGCTTGAACGATATAGCTGGGCGTTATTTGCAGAAGATGAATGGTTAATGACCAATGATTTTGCGTTAACCGGTGGTATTCGTATGGATAAAGACGAAAACTACGGTTCACACTGGACTCCACGTTTATATGGTGTGTGGCATGCTGATGAACAGTGGACAATTAAAGGTGGGGTAACTACAGGTTATAAAGCACCAAGCTTGCGTGAATCGTCCGCAAACTGGGGACAAGCAACAGGCGGTAGTGCAGGAAATGCCGTTATTTATGGTAATCCTGATTTAAAACCAGAGAAAAGTATTACTGAAGAAATAGGTGTTATTTGGAACAATCAGGATAATATTACTGCTGGGATAACTATCTATAACACTGACTTTAAAGATAAAATTACTGAAATTAGGCGTTGTGAAGAAAATAGTAGTACAGTAAGAGCATGTACAGTAGCTCAAGATGGTGAAGGTGACAAGCCTAACAAACCGTATCGTTTCATCAGCGATAAAGCGAACGTTGATAAAGCAAGAATGCGTGGTGTTGAACTCACCTTCAACTGGCGTATTGTGGATGATTTAAGCTTTGCAGCTAACTACACCTATACTGATACTGAACAAAAAAGTGGTGTAAATAAAGGTAAGCCATTAAATAAACAGCCTAAACATATGGCTAACTCCACATTGACATGGCAAACTACTGAAGATTTAGAAACATGGACGCGTATGAATTTCCGTGGTAAAACCTCTGAATACCAAGGTCGTGGACAAAAAATGTCAAGTGGTACAGCATCTTATGCTTTATTTGATTTAGGTGCGAGTTATCAGCTTAACAAGAACGCGAACATTGTTGGTGGTGTCTATAACGTATTAGATCGCCGAATCGATAATGCGACTTACGGTGCTGAATTAGAAGGCCGTCGTTACAATATCGGTATCAACTACAACTTCTAATCGTATAATTAATCTCGATTAATCCAAACCCTTTGGCTTCTACCAAAGGGTTTTTTGCTGATTAAAACCTGATTAAAACCTGATTAAAACCATAAGAAAAAAAAGTTATAAGCAGATAGGGCAAAAAGTCAGAAATAATCAAAATTTCTCATCGAAAATAGGGTGATTTGTTAACAATTTAACTTGCTATTTGTGGTTATGGCGTGCAAAATGCGCGAACTAAAAAATAACTGATGCTTAATCAAATGAAGCATCGGTTTTTTTGTTTTTAGGAACGTTCATTCTAGCGGGGCCGGACATAGAGCCGGAGAGATAATTTTAATATTTACGTGTAGCAAACATTTTACGCTACCGATTTGAGGAATGCTTTTATGGCTTACTTTTTCGCATTCGCAGCAGGGCCAGGCGCTGGCGGCTGCCGTATCGATGACTACGGGGCTCTCGGTGGCTTCGCTCACACGCCTTTCTCCCTTTCTTCGTTTTTCTCTGCCTATAGGCAGATGCAAAGTCTTCCCAGTAACTGTCGATTAAGCCGAAGTAGTATGCAATCGAAAGTTATGGGAGGGCTTGATAATGTCAAATAATACTCCAATTCCATTAGACATTGGTCACAACCAAACCGGTGCGAATAATCGCGTACAACTTGCAAAAACGTTAACGCTTGTACAAGTGGTCATGATAGGTATCGCCTATATCCAACCGATGACCATCTTCGATACTTTCGGTATGGTATCAGATAAGACCGGTGGACACGTTCCAACTTCATACATTATTGCATTAGCGGCGATACTGTTTACGGCTCTGAGCTACGGTAAGCTGGTGAAACGCTTCCCATCTGCTGGCTCAGCGTATACTTATGCTCAAAAATCAATGAGCCCGCATATCGGCTTCTTGGTGGGCTGGACATCTTTGTTGTCCTACATTTTCATGCCAATGATTAACATATTATTGGCTAAAATTTATTTGCAAGACATTTTCCCCAATGTGGAGCCAGCGATATTTGTCGTTGGGCTGGTTATTTTAATGACCGCGGCTAACTTACGTGGTATCAACGTAATCGCCAACCTAAGTACAGTCATTGCGATTATCCAAATTGGGGTAATGGCCGTGTTTACAGGCTTAGTGATCCACGGTGTTTCAAATGGCGAGGGGTCGGGAGAAATTTGGACCTTTAACCCATTTGGTAATGAAAAAACTGAAATGATCCCATTGATAGCTGGGGCTACCATTTTGTGTTTTTCATTCTTAGGCTTTGACGGTTTAAGTTCATTGTCAGAAGAAACGCCAAACGCAGGTAAAGTGATCCCTCGTGCTATTTTCTTAACGGCACTTATTGGGGGGGTTATCTTTATTACGGTTTCCTTCTTCTTACAACAATATTTTCCAGACGTATCACGCTTTAAGAATATCAATGAAACTCAGCCAGATATTATGCGCTTTGTTGCTGGTGCATTCTTCCAGTCAATTATTTTGGTATTCTCATGCGTGACAGTATTAGCTTCAGGAATGGCAGCCCACGCAGGTAGTGCTCGTTTAATGTATGTAATGGGCCGCGATGGGGTATTCCCAGAAAAAGTTTTTGGCTATGTTAGTCCAACATGGCGTACACCGGCATATAACGTATTGATGGTCGGTTTCTTAGCGTTAGGGGCAATTTGGTTTGAAATGGATTTTGCGACCGCATTAATCAATTTCGGGGCATTAATAGCATTTACCTTTGTTAATATTTCTGTGATTAGCCAATTCTTTATCCGTGAACGTCGGATGACAGGCTTCAAAAATATTTTGAATTACTTAATTTTACCTGTTATAGGTACACTAACAGTGTGCGTTTTATGGTTAAATATTGAAGAAGATTCAATGGTTTATGGATTGATTTGGACAGCGGTTGGTTTAGTTTATATGGCTATACTGACTCGCATGTTTAAGAGACCGATGCCGCAGATGAGTGATATCTAGTTATTTTCTACTAATGGAATAGCGCCTTTTGGCGCTATTTTTGTTTCAATAATGTATGCAAGTTGTAACTTGTTATCGCGAATATTCTTATTGACTGATATACCCAACTCCTCATAATTCAACTATAAGAATTTTAAGGAGAATTTATGAATCCCTTCCATTTTGATGTTACTACACAAGAACAGCCTTTTTACAAAATTGATATTCAATACACCCCTTCAAGTTATAAAGAAATGATAACTGATTTTAAAAATAACTTAATTCGTAATTATAAAAGAAAGTTTAAACTTATTAGGTGGGTAGTATTTATTGAGTTATTTTTAATCGCAGCATCATTTATACGCTTTACGTTTGATGACCCGCAATATTTTCATAAAAACATACCTTATTACCACACAGTAATGCAAACAGTGGGTATCACATTTATTATTTTTGGGTTGTTTATATTAGCGTTTAAAATTGGGTTAAAGGGGGCTGTATCATTACAAGAATCATATCTTAGCAAAGGATTAATTAAAGAGGAGGATATTAATCACTATACTTTTTACTCTGAAGGCTTTGTATTTAATGAATTTAATCAAAATATGAGCCTTTACTGGGATGCTTTGCACTATGTTGCAGTCTACGATACTAGCTTAGTCTTTGCTTTTTGCCCCCCTAAAACTGAAAAAGGTAAATATACCGCAGAGTATGATGAAGTCATCATCCCATTAAAACTGATCCAAGAGAAAGATTACCTTATCAATGCACTAAAAGAGTTGGGTAAACACCATTTTGATTTTGAAGATCAAAGAAAACGTGGAGCTAAAAATGTGAACTGACATACAGTGATAGCGTAAATAGGCTCAGGTATTTTTTGCCTGTTAAGAATTATTTAAGATAAAACGTGTAGCCTATCAACATCATAATATTATGTGATACTGTTGTTACAATGAATAGTTCACAAATCATCATAAACATGAATTCGATTAAGAAGGCACACAAATGAATGATGTAAAAAAACCTGAGAATCAACGATTATTACTCACCCTCAGGAATATTGTTGGTAAGAAAAACATTCTAACAGAACCTCATAAGACAGAACGTTATCGCAAAGGTTTTCGATCTGGCGTTGGGGATGCAATAGCGGTTGTATTCCCTACAACACTGCTTGAGCAATGGCATGTATTTAAAGCGTGTGTTGAAGCCGATAAAATTGTTTTAATGCAGGCGGCAAATACCGGGCTGACAGAAGGCTCAACACCAAGCGGTTATGACTATGATCGCGATATTGTGATCATCAGTACACTACGTTTGAACCAAATACAAGTCCTTCCTGAATTCAATCAAGTGGTTGCGATGCCGGGAAGTACGTTATATGACTTAGAGAAGATTCTTAAACCCTTGGGGCGTGAACCACATTCGTTGATTGGCTCATCTTGTATTGGTGCATCTGTTGTGGGCGGGATTTGTAATAGTTCTGGTGGCTCCTTAGTGCGTAGAGGCCCCGCTTATACCGAGCTTGCGTTGTATGGCCGAGTAAATGATGATGGTAAAGTGGAACTTGTGAACCATTTAGGTATTGATTTAGGGAATACCCCAGAAGAAATACTGACTAACTTACAAAACCGGGGTTATAGCAGCGAAGATGTCCATGTTAGCGAAAAACTAGCTTCTGATCATGAATATGCACAGCGTGTTCGTGATGTTGATGCAGATACGCCGTCTCGCTTTAATGCTGATGAACGCCGTTTATTTGAAGCATCCGGTTGTGCCGGTAAATTAGCAGTATTTGCAGTTCGTTTGGATACTTTTCCAGCGGATAAAAAAACACAAGTATTTTATATTGGCTCAAATAACCCCGATGTTCTAGAAGATATTCGTCGCTATATTTTGAGTGAGTTTAAAAATTTACCCGTAGCGGGTGAATATATGCACCGTGGTTGTTTCGATATTGCAGAAATTTACGGTAAAGATACCTTTTTAATGATAGATAAATTTGGCACGGATAAAATGCCAATGTTTTTCACGATAAAAGGCCGTATTGATGCGGTATTAAATAAAGTCCCATTTTTACCCTCTAATTTAATTGACCGTACTATGCAAGTACTGAGTAAATTATGGCCATCCCATTTGCCGCCGCGAATGAAAGAGTTTCGTGACCGTTATGAACATCATCTAATGCTAAAAATGGCAGGTGATGGGATTGATGAAGCTAAAGTTTGGTTAAAGTCATATTTCGCAACCGCGGATGGTGGTTATTTTGAATGTACCCCAGAAGAAGGTGCGAAAGCTTTCTTACATCGTTTTGCAGCTGCGGGGTCAGCAGTACGATACCATGCGGTACATAATAAAGACGTAGAAGATGTTTTGCCGTTAGATATTGCGTTACGACGCAATGATAGAAACTGGTTTGAAACGTTACCACCGGAAATTGAAAAGTTATTAGTCCATAAACTGTATTGTGGTCATTTTATGTGCCATGTTATGCACCAAGATTATGTGTTGAAAAAAGGTGTGGACCCAAAAGAATTAAAAGAAAAAATGTTAGCGCTATTAGATGAACGAGGGGCGCAATACCCAGCAGAACATAATGTTGGTCACTTATATAAAGCGGCACCACAGTTAAAATCATTCTATAAGCAAGCGGACCCAACGAATACGATGAACCCAGGTTTAGGGAAAACAACGAAACGGAAAAATTGGGAAGGGGATTGCGGTTGTAGCCATTCTAATGAACATTAAAACCACATTAATCTAAAATAAAAATGGGCAACGATTTTGCCCATTTTTTTACAGTTTAGCTAGCCAACTCCATTGCATAATTCACCAGTGCTTTTAATTGCTGGCAACGCTTTTCATCGTGCTGATGTTCAGCAAGTAACATCTGTATTTGTTGCATATATTCTGTTAAGCGTGCTTCACTAAAGTAATCTCTGCGATGTTGTAACCAGCGTTGTTGCTCATCATAGGATAAGGTCGTTGGGAAATTACGTGCTTTATAACGAAAAAATAATTCCTTCATTCGCTTATCTTGAAAACTTAAATCTAAAGCAGGTAATTTTTGTGGAGGTGTTTCACGAATAATATCCATGGTTGACCTGTCCGACGGGCTAAAGAAACCATTATATATTTGTGCATCGACATCAGTGACTTCGTCATAGATTTGTGGCTCACTAAATAGCTCTATTAGTTTATTACGAATATCAGGGTTTTTACGCAGGGTTTCTAAATTACGCATGCAGAGGTCACGGTCTATCCCTGTGCGTAGTGCATCATTGGGTCGAAGCGTTTTTTCTGGTGCTAATATTGGGCACTTATTAATATGCACAAGTTTGACTGGGACAGGAGACGCTCCCGCAAGTTCGGCCTTAGGCGTATACAGGCGGGTACGTAATTGCTGCACATCTAATTCGAGTAATGGGGAGATATCCGCAGATAAGTCACACATAATCACGGCATTGCGGTTGTCTGGGTGCCATGCGAGAGGAGCAACTAGGCTTATATAAGAGCGTAATGCACCGAACATTCCAGAAACATGAACAAGCGGGGCAATATCAACAATATCGATTAGTTGGCTTATTTTGTTTTTGTTTCTCATCTGATAAAAATAATCAAACATCCGAGGCTGAGCGGCTTTCAATAACTTGGCCATATTGATTGTAGCCAGTACATCAGACATCGCATCGTGAGCATTTTCATGGGCAACCCCATTGGCTTTGGTTAGGTGCTCCAAGCGCATGCTTGGTAGGCCATCTTCATTTTCTGGCCATTCAATTCCTTCAGGGCGAAGTGCAAAGCAAGCTCGCAAGGCATCAAGTAAGTCCCAGCGAGAGTTTCCTTGCTGCCAACTATAAGCGTATGGGTCATAAAAATTACGGTAGAAAATATTACGAGTCACTTCATCATCGAAACGAATATTGTTATAGCCCATAATACAGGTATTCGGCACACTGAAAGCATGGTGGATACGCTTAGCAAATTCAGCTTCATTAACCCCTTCGGATAATGCAAGTTGTGGCGTGATACCTGTGATCATGACGGCTTCTGGTTGTGGCAGATAGTCATCAGCAGGTGCACAATAGAAAACCTCAGGTTCTTCAATGATATTAAACTCTAAATCGGTACGAACACCCGCAAATTGGGCCGGCCTATCTAATGCAGGCCGTTTACCAAAGGTTTCATAGTCATGAATAAAAAAAGTGGGCTGTTTTTTATTATCTTGCAACGTTTTCACCGTTTTGATGGGTTATAAGTTGGTTCTGATAGTGATGATTTTGTTGGTATTCACTATGCTTTGTGAGTTAATGATACCTTATCTGCTGTGAAAGCTAAACTCAGACCGCCTGATTTAGTGTGGGACAATGAGGTCATGCCACAATGGGATAATGCTATTTAGTACTCGAACTTCATTCTATTTTTATTGTGAGTTTAGTCACGAATATTTATTGTTAACGTTAACAAAAGTGAGTAACATCACAAATGGCAAGGTTTTTTGTAGTTTCATGAAAATGTTAACCTTAACATTGCGGCAATAAAAATTATTGATAGGTGATTAAATATGAATAGTGGCTCAAAAAAGTATTATGCCTCTTTGAGTGCATTATTGTTTTTTTTCTTTTTTACATGGTCATCTACATTTTCGGTGGTTGCAATATGGCTACGTAAATATGTGGGCTTAGAGGGGTCAGATACGGGGTTTATTTTTTCTTGTATCTCGCTTGTCGCTCTCTGCGCTCAACCTTTATACGGTTTTATACAGGACAAACTAGGGCTACGGAAAAACTTACTATTATTTATTGCTATATTATTAATCGCTTCTGGGCCATTTTTTATGGTTTTTGGGTCGTTATTAAAATGGAACCTAGTGCTTGGTAGTATTCTTGGCGGGCTATTTATTGGGATGACATTCCATGCAGGGATCGGCGTTCTTGAGTCATACACTGAAAGAGTGGGGCGCTTACGAAATTTTGAATACGGTAAGGCAAGAATGTGGGGGTCTTTAGGGTGGGCTGCTGCGACCTTTTTTGCGGGGCGTAATATTAATATTGACCCTGACTATAATTTCATTATGGCGACCATTTCTGGGTTAATATTTTTAGCCATATTACTTAATTTAAAGACAGCTAATGCGGATGCATATAATAGCCTTGAACATGGGAAACCTTCAGCAATAACGGTAGGTGACGCATTGCAATTATTGGCTTTACCCCGTTTTTGGGCATTGATACTGTTTGTCTTGGGGACCTGTATTTATAGTGTTTATGACCAGCAATTTATGGTGTATTTTGCCCATCAATTTCCAGATGAGCAATTTGGCAATGAGATGTACGGTTATCTAAATTCGTTGCAAGTTTTCCTAGAGGCTGGGGGGATGTTTTTAGCGCCGTTTATTGTTAACCGTATTGGTGCTAAAAATGGCTTGTTATTTGCGAGTTCAGTGATGGCTTTGCGGATCATAGGTTCTGGCTTAGTTGACGGACCAATCATGATATCAGCAATGAAGCTATTACATGCGGTTGAGCTTCCCATCTTGTTAATCGCTATTTTTAAATATAACAGCCGCCATTTTGATAAACGTTTATCATCAACATTGTATTTAGTTGGGTTCAGTTGTGTAACTTCGATTGTTGCAAGCATTTTATCGCCATTAGCAGGATGGGGCTATGACAAAATTGGCTTTGCGGATACTTATCTTGTGATGGGGGCTTTTGTGGTGGTGACAACGATATTGTCTGCTTTTTGTCTTAGAAGTGACGATATTGGCGATCAACCCATAGATAATGCGCAACAATTAAACGCCCAAGATAAAAGCGATGAAGAAAATTTAGTGCTAAAAGTATAAATCAAGGTACTTTTCGAACGAATAATTAGATAAATATGCGAAACGTACTTGTAACGCGGTAGGATTAGAATGTATTGTGTTAATAGATAATAGGTTTTAAATATTGACTAGAGGGTTTTAAACATGGACAACGCTAGCAAGCCGTCTTTCCAAAATGTACTGGAATTTGTGCGTATGTTTCGTCGTAAAAACAAGATCCGTCGTGAAATTACTGACAATGAGAAAAAAATTCGTGATAACCAGAAACGAGTTTTGTTACTGGATAACTTAAGCGAATATATTAAGCCTGGGATGTCAATTGAAGAGATCCAAGCAATTATTGCAAATATGCGTAGCGACTATGATGACCGTGTTGATGATTATATCATCAAAAATGCAGAGCTCTCCAAAGAACGCCGTGAAATCTCTAAAAAGCTAAAAGAGATGGGGGAGTTACCGAGGATTGATGTTAAGTAAGTGATATTATAAGTGATAAGCCGAGGCAACCTCGGCTTATCAAAGTAACATATTGAATATAAATAATATGTTACAGTATGGTCACTTTAGCATGGGGGCGAGTCAAAAACTAAGTAGCCCCAAGTATTTATCGTTGAACTACTGTAAAATCAAAGTATTAACTTGTTTAATCAATTCTTGAGCTAATCGCTCCATTTCATTTTTATCGATAAAACCCATCGTTACCGCAGCTGCAATCAACTGACCTTCACTATTAAAGACAGGGCATGCGATTGATTGCGCCCCAGGGATCCCCTCTGTTGGTTGATAGCGCACGGCATAGCCTTGCTTGATGATTTTTTCCAACTCTTGCGGGGAGTAATAATTTGATTGAAATTGGTTATCGAACGCAGAGTAAATCAGCCCTGCCGCGCTTTTTTCTATCGGTAATGGGGTGTTGGGTAAAAAATCAATCTCAACATTTTTAAAGCTACGGTTGTACGTCACTAATGAGAGTGCTTTTCCTAAACGTGTGGCGACACCAGTCGAAACGTTTTGCTCATCACGAAATTGAATCAAGCTTTTATTGATGGTTTCTAGATAAGAACTCTCAGGTTTAACAAAATTAGCTAAAAAAGTTAAGTTACGCCCTAAGCCATACCGGCTTGTTTGTGTGTCTTGATATAACATTTGTGTGCGACACAATGAAACCAAGTATTTATGTAAACGGCTTTTCGATATGTCACAGCCTTTTGATATATCAGCTGCGCGCGCAATGCCCCCATTTTGAGCAATATAATTTAAAATGCTCACCGCTATATCAACAGAATTAACACCTTGCAGAGAATACATAGATAAACCTCAGTTTAACAAGTCCTCATATTTTACCATGAGTTGCCCTAAGCCGCTAACAACCATCACGCATAGAATACTAATACTAAAGAAGTAGTTAATTTTTACTCATAAATAATGAGTGTATTTGATATTACTCAAGTTCACCATTTGTGAATGAGGTATATATATAGTGAACTTTAAAAAGCAATGTCGAGGTTTACTATAATGAAAACAATAAATGAATTACGAATAAAACGCCGAACTCTATTAAAAGGGCTCGGCGTGGTTGGTTTAGCTACCATAGCTCCTTGTTCTTTCGCTGAGGCGAATAATAATCAACCTTTACCTAGGGTGAGATTAAAACTATCTGACTACAAAACCTTTCGATCAACTTGTGCTATGGAATGTTTGCACTGCAACCTTACAGCGTATACATACCAAGGTAAGTTGATGAAAATACAAGCAACTGAAGGGTTTAATGTTAAATGTTGTTTAAGAGGAATGAGCAGGACTAAATGGGTTTATCATGACCAACGCATAACAACACCACTATTAAGGGTCGGTGAAAAAGGGAAAGCTGAGTTCAAACCAATAAGTTGGGATGAAGCTCTCGACCTTATCGAAAAAAATATCAGAGAAACGATTACCAAATATGGAAATGAAGGGCTATTCATATCGACCCATGCCGGAAATATGGATTCTATTAAAAATGATATGGGTAAAGCGTTTTTTGATTATTTAGGTGGCTCAACAAAGCAAGCGGGCTCTTTATGTTGCTCGGCAGTCACTGCTGCGATGATACCGATGCTAGGGCTACGTTATGCCGATACGCGGGATACCATCGCGGATAGTCGTTATATTTTGTGTTGGGGGAATAACCCAGCAGTGACGATGCAAGCCTATTTTAAAAACTATAACCAAGCCCGAAAAAATGGAGCTCGGCTGGTGGTGATTGACCCTCGTTTTAATGAAACCGCAGCAAAAGCAGATGAGTGGATACCGATTATACCGGGTACTGACACCGCACTTGCTTTGGGGATGATCAAAATTATCATTGAAGAAAACCGTATCGATGAGGATTTTCTCAGGGCTCATACTGGAGCCGTGTACTTAGTTGATGATAAACAACAGCAAGTTAGGCAAGATAATAACGATAAAGACAGTTACTTAGTGTTTGACCTGTTAAGTGGGCAATTGGCTCGCCATGACACACCGAATATCAAACCCGCATTATTCCAAAATGAATTACCGGATAACCTGGGTTACACCACGGTCTTTGAGCAAATTTACCAGCAGGCAAAAGGTTGGGATGTCAAACGTGTTAGTGAAGAAACCGATGTTCCCGTTGAAACTATCGTACGCCTTTCTCGTGATTATTCATCGATTACACCTTCAATGATTGTACAAAATATGTCCGGTGCTCAGCGCACAGAACATGGGGCTTATGTGGCTGCTAGCCAGTTTTATCTTGCACTACTGACAGGGAATATAGGTAAGCGCGGGGCAGGTGTTTGTGATGCGGGTGGTGCTCGGCAAATGGCGAATTTTAGCCCGATAGTGCCACCTGCACCGAATGCCAAAAAAATTACCCCTATTCCTGTTGCTAAAGTCGGCGACTATATTGTGAATGATAAACCTCATCCGATTAATTTTTGGTGGATTATGACCATGGGGGTAATGACGCAATTACCTAACACGAATAAGGTTCGAGAAGCATTGAAGAAAGTCCCATTTGTTGTGGTAGCGGATAATCTAATGAGCTCCACGGCACTGTATGCAGACCTTGTATTACCCGTCACTACAATCTTCGAAGATACCAGCCTAATGGCCGGAGTTCGCAGCCAATATGTACAATTAATGGAAAAAGCCGTTGAACCAGCTGGGGAAGCAAAACCTGATTATTGGATTTTTGCCCGCTTAGCAGAACGATTTGGTTTTGGTGAGGTATTTAATCAACCGATTGAACATTATATCGATGCTTGTTTAGCTGGTTCTGGGATCACTCGTCAGATGCTGGAAAAAGGGCCTGTACGGCCTGTTGAAGGGGATTGGATACCGTTCAAAGATGGTGTTTTTAGAACATCAACCAAGAAAGCACATTTGTTTATTGAAGATTGGCAAAAGAAAAATTTCTCACCTGTCGTTGCTTACTACCAAGTGACTGAATCGGTGAAAGGTTCCCCTGAGTTAGCTAAAAAATATCCTTTAATGGCGGTGCAACGTAAGTTGGCGCGGAGTGTACACTCAAGCCATGGCATGAATGAATGGATACTTGAGGTTCAGCGCAACCAGCCTAATGTGTTAATCCACCCAGAAGATGCAAAACAACGAGGTATTAAGAATGGTGAATGGGCAATTACATTCAATGACCGAGGCGAGCATCGCGCTATCGCGGTAGTGACTACTCATATTAAAAAAGGGGTTATTTCTCTCGATAATGGCTGGTGGGAGCAGCAAGGGGGAAGTAGTAGTCATGTCACGAATGACCAAGTGGAACATTTAGGAACCGGGCATTGCTGCAATAGTACGTTGGTTGATGTGAGAAGGGAGGCTTAGTCATGGCTAAACAATATGGTTTTTTAATCAATACTAAAGATTGTTACGGTTGCCGTACTTGTTCAATGGCGTGTAAGTCGGAAAATGTGACACCACCAGGAGTACTTTGGCGCCGAGTTCGTGAGTTTAATAGTGATGCTCCAAATACCCAAGCATTTATTACGATGTCTTGTAATCACTGCGATGACCCTCAATGCTTAAAGGTTTGCCCTGCGGATACCTATACAAAACGAGCAGATGGCATAGTCGTCCAAGACCATGAAAAGTGCATAGGTTGCCAGATGTGTATTATGGCATGCCCATATCACGCGCCTGTATTTGACCCAGTAGAAGGTAAAACCAGCAAATGTAATATGTGTGCGGAACGGTTAGATGAAGGGTTATTACCAAGGTGTGTGGAATCTTGTCCAACAGGGGCTATCGAATTCGGTGAAATTACAGAACTACGTAAAAAACACACAACAAATTGGACGCTGTTAGAACAACGTTACAATATGCCAGACCACACTATCAGCAATCCAAATATTGTGATTATTGGTATGGAGGATTAATCATGGATATTAAATATATGGAACTTCCTCTGGTATTTTTTACGGTAATGAGCCAGTGGGGAATTGGCGCTATTCTTGCATTAACTATTTATCAAATGAATGCTAGCAAGGAAAATATTTTATCAGGCGGAGTGCTACGCAGAGCAGTATTAGCGATTTGGTTAATCGAGGTGATCGGCTCTTCTATGTCAATGGGGCATTTAGGAGTACCACTAGAAGCGTATCGCTCCATACTTGGGTTAAGCCATTCATGGTTGAGCCGTGAAGCGGTGACATTTATTTTATTAAATGGTCTTGTCACGTTATGGGCACTCTCGTGTTGGGTATCACCCCAAGTGAATGTGCGAAATCAGTTACTTGGCTGGTTAAGCGCTCTTGGTGGTATTGCGGCTATTTTTGTAACTGCACAAGTGTATTATCAAATGGTTGCGCATCCATTATGGCACACGCCAGCGACGCAAATCGCGTTCATTGGTAGTGCGATTGTCCTTGGTTTTAGTCTAGTTGCCTTATTCGTTATTGGACAAGGGAAACCATTACTATCCATTATCAAAGTAGGGGTGCTGATAGGTGTTATGTTGGTATTAGCTGCGCAAATCATTCGCTTGCAATTACCCGCTAGCCAAGGAGGAAGCTATTTACTGTGGTGGCAAGTTGTAATGAGTATGCTATTGCCATGTATTGTGGCAATGAAAGCATATAAGGAACGACCATCGGTTATGGTAATGGTTTTGGTGATGTTGGCGATTTTTAGCGGAGAATTGGCCGGCCGTGCGCTGTTCTATGGTTCGGTGATGATCCAAGCACCTTGGTTCTAAAAATCCTCGTCATATTTCACCTTGTAGCGTTGTTGGCTTCACACACTCGCCCTAGTCACATACTGATGTATGCTCCTAGGGCCTCGTTTAGTTTGCCGCCTAGCTACAAGTTGAACTATATAGAGGATTAATTTACTTGAAATTTATTTAGGTATTCTACTTGTACTTTATTTAGGGATGTAGCGTTGTTGGCTTCACACGCTCGCCCTAATCACATACTGATGTATGCTCTTAGGGCCTCGTTTAGTTTGCCGCCTAGGGACAAGTTGAACTATATAGAGGATTATCTAGGTTTTGTCGATATTAGAATTCGGCCTGTAGTGTTGTGCATGGGTTCTCGCCATATGCTGGGGTATGTTTAGCTCATGCACTTATTCAAAGGCACCATTCATCAGTATGATAATAGGATCAGAACGTTTATAGCTGTTGATTAGGGGAACGAGACGTTTGAAATGTTCGCTGGCACAGTGAATATCTAGCGCTTCTTGGTTCGGCCACTCCTCGATAAAAATAAAGTGCCCAGGATCTTTTTGGTCAACATAAAGGTCATAGCTGATACACAATGGTTCTTGTTTGGTCGCAGCGACCAATTCACGGTATAGCGGCATAACAATCTCAATCGCTTCGTTTTGGATAAAATCTTCTGCAATGACTTTCAACATAATGCCATCCTTTGTAATGAATGATAGGTAATCACACATTAACACAAAGTAATTATTAAGTGCTGATGAATCAGTGACTTTAAGATATCAATATATACTAATAACTAGAGTTAATATGAGTTCTTATTCTCATATGGGATTTGCCATCATACTCCAAAGTAAAGTAAGGAAATGGTTAATGAATAAAAAATATTATATTCAAAATATGTGTTGGGGCTGGTTTATGGGGGATTTGTTTTTATATTCTTATTTGGGTAGTGAACTCAAATATAAGTCACTGATGTTATTTATTAGTGTTGTTGGTATTATCATTTTCCCATTTGCAAAATGGGCAGTTGAAAGCTTTTTCTAATGTTTACCACTAGAGAATTTTGGAATAGAGGCTTATTTATGGACACAGCGGGTAAGGCTGGAGGATTAGCCATATATGGTGGTGTCGTATTTTTATTATCTATTCCAATTACGTTGGTTTTTATTATAACTCTATTTATAACAAGATTGTCAGCGAAGTAAATAGCATCTATTTTATGGCTAAATACCAATCAAATTATTTGCTTCTTCGACTAAACTATCATCAATTAATGCGCCTGTCCCTGCAATAATTAAGCCATATCCTAGTATACCAATAGGCCCGCCAAGCAATGCATTAAAAGCGAATCCAGCAAGAGCTGTAGCTGTCATTCCAGCCGCTATTGTTTCTGTTTTAACAAAAAAAGGTCTCCAATTATTAGTGTCGATTGCTTTTATTAATTCATTTGACCAATCAATAAAGTCAATTGCTCGGCTTTTGTATAACATACCCTTACTAGATTTTTTGAAATTTTTTGCAATATCTTCAGCTTTAACTGACTTTAATGCTGCTGTAATGGCTTTGCGATCTTTTGCATCAATTTTCCTACTGATATTATTGATATACTTATTATAAGCTTTTAATGCATCCTCAACATCACGGTCTTTTTTCCTTTAGCTTGTCTTCCATAGCTTTAGCCAATTTCTCTGCATTTTCACCGTAAGTATTAAAAACTTCTTTATAAAAATCAGCTGTAAATAAGAAAAGCCTTGATAGTTTCCTATCAAGGCTTTTATGTTTACAGCTAGCTAGTTCTTAGAAATCAGCAGGTTTTGCCATTTCAGAGGTTGCGACGTTTGAAGCAACATGGCCACCTGCGCCACCTTTACCTTCAAAGGTTGAGGCATCGCGTAGGTATTCTTTAATTTCAAATGGCGCACCCGAGGTTTCAGGGGCAGGCGCTTTAGTCATTGGTGAATACGCATGGCGTTTATGTAAGCTTACAGCGACAACAGTTGATTCGGTGACCTTAACGGGTTCAACCTCTTTAACTATTACGGGCTCTTTTGCTGTCTCAACGATAACCTCAGACGTTGATGTTTCTTCAACGAATTTAGTCACAGTTTCATCAACAGCTTCAGTTTGAGCGGAAGCTTCTTCTACAACGAGCTCAGTTGTTTCTGACTTAACAACAGATTCAACAGGAGACTCAATCACTTGCTCTGTTGTTTCAGGCGCTTTCTCGACGATTGCTGTAGTTTCAGTTAGTGTGTTTTCAGATTGAGTCACTTCAACGGCCTCAATCTCAGCAGGTACTGCTTCTACTGGTTGTTCATCGATAGGGGCTTTAACTTCAGCTTCCACAACAGGGGATGCAACCGTTTCTGATACTTCTACCTGAGCAACCTCAACAGCGGTAGCCGTTACAGCAGGAACAATAACCTCTGATTGTGACGCTGTCACTTTTGTTTTTTCAGCCGAAGAGGCTTCATCAACACTTTGTTGTTCCAGCATTTCTTCATTAGTAATGATCGCCATACCTTCTTGTTGTGGTTGGGCGATAGGATAATGAATAAATACTTTACCTGATGCTAGTTCAGGTGAGGCAACCGCAGCGATTAATGGCATTGGCGACTTATTCAAATGACGCTCATCACGGTAGCGACGACGACGTTGCCCACTTACGCGTAAGTGGCGTGGCGAACGACGTGAACGACGAGGAATGATGGTGTCTTGCTTTTCTTCGTCATCTGCATGAGTGTTTACGCCTTGCAGGTCTTCTGTTTTAACTTCACCTTCAGACTGATTGACAGGCGTTACAACGACAGGCAATGCGGCAAGAGGTTGCGTAGCCACCACTTCCTGTGATGTTTCAACTTGGTCGTTATCGGTAACACGGATTTTCTGTGATAACTGGCGACGTTGGCGACGAGGTGTAACAGGGCGTTGTTGTTCCTCTTTCTCCGCAACATTTTCGACGTTATCTTGTTGAGCATCTTGTTGTGCTTTTGCAGCTTGCTGCTGACGTTTTTCGTCCTGACGGCGACGACGCTCTGCACGTTGCTCACGACGTTGTTGCTGATTATCGCGATTGTTGCTATCAGTTGTTTGCTCATCTTGTTGGCTCGTATTTTTATTATTACGGCCTTTATTACGATTGTTGGTTTCATCCGCAGTCGCATTACGATTATTGCGATTGTCGCGAGTTTCGCGATTTTCATTATCATCGCGGTCACGACGGTTATTATTACGGCGATCATTGTTACGACGACGATCGTTATTACGGCGGCGGTCATTATTATTGCGAGGTTTCGGTGCTGGTTTCTCAACCACCTTTACTTCTTCCTCACCAAATAGCTTCTTGAAGAAGGCCGCAATTTTACTGAATAAGCCTGGCGTTGCCTGCTCTGTTGTCACGGGTTTTGCTGGGGTTTTTGAAACGGTTTCTTTAGGTTTCACCGCAGGCATGTCGACAGGTTCTTGCAGGGCAAAAGCCGAAATCGCTGGTTGCTCAGGAAGTTTACGCTCTGCAGTCGTTTCATCAATTTGATTTAACGTTTCTGTCTCATGATATTGCGCTAAATTGTAGCTTAGAGTGTTAACTTCTTCGCCTTTACGAATACGGATCACATGGAAGTGAGGCGTTTGCATTTGGTCATTAGGGACAATCACCACACGCACATGGCTTTGGCGTTGTTCAATATCACTGACTGCTTTGCGTTTTTCGTTTAGTAGATAAGACGCGATTTGGACTGGCACAATCGCGTGTACTTCATGGGTATTCTCTTTTAAGGCTTCTTCTTCAATAAGACGAAGCACAGACAACGATAGTGACTCGTTATCACGAATTGTCCCTGTCCCCATGCAACGAGGGCAGACGTGATGGCTTGACTCACCAAGAGAAGGGCTCAAACGTTGACGTGACATCTCCAGTAAACCGAAACGAGAAATACGTGCAATTTGAATGCGCGCACGGTCTTGTCGTACGGCTTCACGTAGACGATTTTCAACTTCACGCTGATGGCGAACCGGTGTCATATCGATAAAGTCAATGACAATCAAACCGCCCAAGTCACGTAGACGTAGCTGGCGAGCAATCTCATCAGCCGCTTCTAAGTTGGTATTGAATGCAGTTTCTTCGATATCACCGCCACGGGTTGACCGTGAGGAGTTGATATCGATAGCGGTTAATGCTTCAGTCGTATCGATGACTAATGCGCCACCTGAAGGCAAACGAACTTCACGTTGGAATGCAGACTCAATTTGCGACTCGATTTGATAATGGCTAAATAAAGGAACATCACCACTATAGTGTTTAATTTTGCTGGCGAAATCACCGCGACCGATAGCTTCAATATGGTTACGAGCCATTTCGACCACTTTCGGGTTATCAATAAGAATTTCACCAATGTCAGGGCGTAGATAATCACGGAACGCACGAACAATAACGTTACTTTCTTGATGAATAAGGAACGGTGCAGGGCGGTTTTCAGCCGCTTTTTGGATAGCATCCCAATGGCGTAAGCGATAAAGTAAATCTTGTTGCAGTGATTCTGCTGATTTGCCTACACCTGCTGTACGGACAATTAACCCCATACCATCTGGAATTTCTAAAGAAGACAAAGCTTCTTTAAGTTCTGTACGGTCTTCACCTTCAATACGACGGGAAATCCCCCCTGCGCGAGGGTTATTTGGCATTAAAACTAAATAGCTCCCAGCCAAACTAATAAAGGTCGTTAGTGCTGCACCTTTATTGCCTCGTTCTTCTTTATCAACTTGGACAATAACTTCTTGGCCTTCCTTTAACACATCTTTAATGTTAGGACGGCCCTGAGAGTGATAGTTGCTTGGGAAGTATTCACGAGCGATTTCTTTGATAGGAAGGAAACCGTGCCTTTCAGCGCCGTAGTCAACAAATGCGGCTTCAAGACTGGGTTCAATGCGGGTGATTTTACCTTTGTAAATATTGGCCTTTTTTTGCTCATGACCTGGACTTTCGATATCCAGATCATAAAGACGTTGCCCGTCAACAAGGGCAACACGCAACTCTTCCTGTTGAGTTGCGTTTATTAGCATTCTTTTCATGTTATTACTTACTCAATTATTTTCTTTAAATAAAGAGCAGCGAAAGAATGAGCTACTGTAAACCGATGGCCTCGTGATTTTTACAAAACCGTCTGCCTCGCGGCAGTCGTTCGTATAGAGACGCGCAGTATTCGGTGAACCTGATTTTTAGATTAAAAATTCAGCGTTCTTAATCAGGATGCCGTATGTTATTGAAAACGGAAGTTCCTAACCCAATAAGCTAAAATTCGTTGCTCGCTAATTTATTTGATGTTGCTAAATGTCTTACGCCATTGCTGCATTGTTACGTCATCAAATAAGAAATCCTATATAACGCCAATTTTCGTTTTTTAAACATTTCGGCGACTTCGTATTATTCCATTGCCATAGACATTATAGCAAGTCGATACGGAAGTTATATGGAAATTTTATTTAGAAATAGGATAAATCAGGCAGAAAATAGACAAATTAAAAAAAAAGATAAAAAATTTTGTGGAGTCGGTATGATAGAGAGAGCGAATAAGAGCATATTTTAATCAATTAGAGTTAACGCATTCCCGAATGAATATACAAAACCAAGTTCAATTTATTGAGATCAGCGATGACGAAGCTGGGCAACGCATCGACAATTTTTTGCTCACCAAACTCAAAGGTGTGCCAAAAAGTATGATTTATCGCATTATCCGTAAAGGGGAAGTGCGTGTTAACAAAGGGCGGATAAAACCAGAATATAAATTGCTGGAAGGGGACCAAGTTCGCGTACCGCCAGTTAGGGTTGCTGAGCGTGAAACAGCGCCAGTATCAGCTAAATTAGGGAAAGTGGCAGCGCTTGCTGACTGTATTTTATTTGAAGATGATTATATCTTAGTGCTGAACAAACCTTCTGGAACGGCGGTACATGGCGGAAGTGGGCTCAGTTTTGGGGTGATTGAAGGGCTTAGAGCGCTACGCCCAGAAGCTCGTTTTCTTGAGTTAGTTCATCGCCTTGATAGGGATACATCAGGTATTTTATTGGTGGCCAAAAAACGCTCAGCCCTTAGGGCATTACACGAACAATTGCGCTTAAAGCAAATGCAAAAAGATTATTTAGCGCTAGTTCGAGGAAATTGGCAGTCGCATACTAAGGTCGTTCAAGCGCCGCTACTAAAAAATATCCTCCAAAGTGGTGAGCGAGTAGTAAAAGTTAACAGTGAAGGTAAGCCTTCAGAAACGCGTTTCAAAGTTGAAGAGCGCTTTGAAAATGCAACCTTAATTAAGGCTAGCCCAGTGACAGGGCGTACTCACCAAATCCGTGTACATACTTTATACGCGGGGCATCCCATTGCATTTGATGACCGCTATGGTGACAGGCAATTTGATAGCCAATTGGCGGATACAGGTTTAAACCGTTTATTTCTGCACGCCAGTGCGCTGAAATTCACACACCCAAATACAGGGGAAGAAATGCGCTTACAGGCACCTATGGATACAGGGTTAACCCGTTGCTTAAAAGTGTTGCGTAACCGTAAAACAGCAATTTAATAGTTTTGGCAGTGACAGAGAGTGAACCCCTGTCACTGCGCCATGCTCTATTTAGTTAATCGCTTAGGGGGTTAACACCGCACTTTCTCAACATTTCTAATAACAATATGATAGGTAACCCGATTAATGTATTAGGGTCTCTTCCTTCGAGCCGTTCAAACAAAGCAATGCCCAATCCTTCAGATTTAAAACTACCAGCACACTGGAAAGGTTCTTCTTTATGCAAATAATGAGTGATTTCGTCATCCGTTAGTTGGCGAAAATAGACATCGAACAATTCACATTGCACATCAAACTTACCTATTTCAGTATCAAGTAAACATAAACCGGTATAAAAGGTAATTTTATTTCCTGATGCGGCTTGTAATTGTTTGAAGGCGTTATCAAAGCTATGAGGTTTGCCAACTATTTTTCCATCAATGACACAGACTTGGTCGGAACCAATGATGAGGTGTTGTGGGTATTGGTTCGCTAAAGCGGCGGCTTTTGCATGGGCTAACCGCATGACCAGTTCTTGAGCCGACTCATGTAAAATAGGCGATTCATCAATGTTAGGTGGAACCGCTAAAAAAGGTAATCCTAATTTTTTTAGCAAGGTTTGTCGGAACTCTGAAGTTGACGCCAAAATAATCGATTTCATGATTTTTCTCGAAACTCGTAGCCAAAAGGGTTAACTCATTTTAAACTATAAAACGCAAAACCTGCGATTTTTTGGTGAAAAGGCGAGTTTACCCCGCCTTTTTCTTTGACTATAGCTCATTACAAAGTTAATATGCGCGCCTTATGCAAAAGGTAAAATTACCCCTGACTATCGATGCGCAGCGTGCAGCTCAGAAAAACCTCGACTATGTCGGGAGTTATACACCTGAGCAAGTTACACGTATTGCCGAATCAGTAGTCAGTGTAGATAGTGATGTAGAAACCGAATTATCATTTAAAATTGATAATCAGCGTTTGACTGTCATTGAGGGGAAATCCCAAGTGGATGTCACCTTAAAATGTCAACGTTGCAGAACTGATTTCAAGCATCATGTCTACGTATCGTATTGTTTTAGTCCTGTCGTCAATGACGAAAAGGCCGAAGCATTACCGGAGCTCTACGAGCCAATTCAAATTGATGAATTTGGTGAAATAGATTTGCTGGGAATGATAGAAGATGAAATAATTCTTTCCTTACCAGTGGTTCCGGTTCATGATTCTGAACACTGTGAAGTGTCCGAAGCGGATATGGTCTTTGGTGAACTGCCTCCTGAGGCAGAAAAACCAAACCCATTTGCCGTATTAGCCAGTTTAAAGAAAAGTACTTAAGGAGTAAGGTCAATGGCCGTACAACAGAATAAACCAACTCGTTCAAAACGCGGTATGCGTCGTTCACATGATGCACTGACTGCTACCCTAGTTTCTGTAGATAAAACTTCCGGTGAAACTCACCTGCGTCACCACGTGACTGCAGATGGTTACTACCGTGGCCGTAAGGTTATCAGCAAGTAATTTGTTGTTACCTTGGCTAATCTAACCATTGCGTTAGATGCTATGGGCGGGGATGTTGGTCCCCGCGTCACGGTGCCTGCTGCATTGCAGGCACTGGCATCTAATCCAGCGCTAAAATTACTGCTAGTCGGTCAACCCGATGCCATTCAACCTTTGCTTGCACAATGCCGTGCAGAGCAACTTTCGCGTGTCGAAATAATCCCTGCGGACGGTGTTATCGCAAATGATGCTAAGCCATCGAATGCCATAAGACAAAGTAAGGGGACGTCAATGCGAGTGGCTTTGGAGTTGGTAAAAACTGGGCAGGCACAAGCGTGCGTGAGTGCAGGCAATACCGGTGCACTGATGGGGTTAGCTAAATTGATGTTAAAGTCGATAGACGGCATTGAACGTCCTGCGTTAATGACCATCTTACCTAATCAGCAAAAAAGCCAAACGGTTGTGCTTGATTTAGGCGCTAATGTCAATTGTAGTAGTGATATGTTAGTGCAATTTGCTGTAATGGGTTCAGTTATGGCCGAAGAAGTGGTCAATATTTCTAAACCTAGAGTCGCTTTGCTCAATATTGGCGAAGAAGAGAGCAAGGGGCTAGATAATATCCGCGAAGCCGCCTCCGTGTTAAAAGAAACAACGTCAATTAACTATATTGGTTATGTAGAAGGTAATGAATTACTGACAGGCAAAACTGATGTATTAGTATGTGACGGCTTCGCAGGTAACGTCTCTTTAAAAACAATGGAAGGTGTCATCCGAGTGATCCTTTCATTGATAAAATCATCAAGTGATCAAAATAAAAAACGCAGTTGGTTGATGCAACTGGCGAAAAAATGGCTAAAAAAACGTTTAATGAAGCGTTTTGGGGATATGAACCCCGACCAGTATAATGGTGCGACTCTGTTAGGATTAAAAGGTATTGTCATCAAGAGTCATGGTGCAGCGAATGAAGGCGCTTTTAAAGCCGCAATTGACCGCGCAGTACAAGCTGTTGAAAAGCAAGTCCCAGAAAGAATAACAGCGCGACTAAATATTGTTTTACCCAGGAGTGATCAATAACCTATGGCTATGTACAGTAAAATCTTAGGAACAGGCAGCTACTTGCCAGCGCAAGTGCGCACCAATGCTGATCTGGAGAAAATGGTTGATACTTCTGATGAGTGGATTGTGACACGCACTGGAATACACGAAAGAAGAATTGCAAACGAAGACGAAAGTGTCTCAGTGATGGGGTTACATGCTGCAAAAAATGCGCTAGAAATGGCTCAAATTGAGGCGGCTGAAATAGGCTTGATTATTGTTGCAACAACATCAGCGACGCATGCCTTTCCAAGCGCAGCTTGCCAAATACAGCAACTGTTAGGTATTAATGATTGCGCTGCTTTTGATGTCGCCGCAGCTTGTGCTGGTTTTACTTATGCAATCAGCATTGCGGATCAGTTTGTCAAAACAGGTATGACGAAGAAAGCCTTGGTGATTGGCGCTGATGCATTATCAAAAACATTAGACCCTGAAGACCGTGGTACTATTATTTTATTTGGTGATGCAGCAGGGGCTGTAGTTATTGGTGCATCTGAAGAGCCGGGTATTATTTCTACTCATCTGCATGCGGATGGTCGTTATGGTGATTTATTAACATTGCCTAACCGCAGTCGCTGTTCTGAAGACCCAGCGTATTTAACGATGACGGGTAATGAAGTATTTAAAGTTGCAGTGCGCGAATTAGCCCATATTGTTGATGAAACATTGACTGAAAGTGGTATTGCAAAAGAAGAACTTGATTGGTTAGTGCCACATCAAGCAAATTTAAGAATTATATCTGCGACGGCTAAAAAGTTAGATATGACAATGGATAAAGTTGTTGTCACCCTTGACCGTCATGGTAATACTTCTGCAGCATCAGTTCCAACCGCTTTGGATGAAGCGGTTCGAGATGGCCGTATTCAACGTGGTCAACTGGTGCTTTTAGAGGCCTTTGGTGGTGGTTTCACTTGGGGCTCTGCATTAGTTCGTTTTTAATTAACTGAGAAAATAGACATGACACAATTTGCTATGGTATTTCCCGGACAGGGTTCTCAGTCTTTAGGTATGTTAGCGGCACTGGCTGAGGAAAATCAGCTAGTTGAGCAGACATTCGCTGAAGCATCGGAAGCATTGGGTTACGATCTTTGGGCACTAGTACAAAATGGGCCAGAAGAAGAATTAAATAAAACATGGCAGACTCAGCCCGCATTGTTAGCTGCATCCGTGGCTATCTTCCGTATTTGGAAAGACAAAAATGGTGCGATGCCAGCGATTATGGCGGGTCATAGCTTAGGTGAATACTCCGCGTTGGTTTGCGCAGGGGTTATTGATTTTAAACAAGCAATTAAACTTGTTGAATTACGTGGCAAATTAATGCAAGAAGCTGTTCCTGAAGGGACGGGTGCGATGTATGCCATTATCGGTTTAGATAACGAATCCATTGAAAAAGCTTGTCAAGAATCTGCACAAGGCCAAGTTGTTTCTCCGGTTAATTTTAATTCACCTGGGCAAGTCGTTATCGCCGGTGAAAAAGCTGCAGTAGAACGTGCAGGGGCTGCATGTAAAGAAGCAGGAGCAAAACGTGCATTGCCGTTATCTGTGAGTGTTCCTTCTCACTGTGCATTAATGAAGCCTGCTGCTGATAAATTAGCCGATGCGTTAGAAAAAATTGATTTTTGTGAGCCAGACTATCCAGTTATCAACAATGTTGATGTTAAAATAGAGCAATCGGCGCAAAATATTCGTGATGCTTTAGTCCGTCAGCTGTATAATCCAGTCCGTTGGACGGAAACAGTAGAATTGATGGCAGATCAAGGTGTTGAACACCTTATCGAAGTAGGGCCGGGTAAAGTATTGACTGGTCTTACCAAGCGAATTGTCTCTAATTTAACTGCCGTAGCAATCAATGATCCTGTATCATTGAGCACTGCTTTAGAAAATAGCTGAGGAAGACATGGGCTTTGAAGGAAAAATTGCACTGGTAACAGGTGCTAGCCGTGGGATAGGTAAAGCGATAGCTTTAACCTTAATCGCACGCGGTGCAACTGTTATTGGGACAGCAACAAGCGAAAAAGGCGCAGAAGCTATTACCGCTTACCTTGATGGTAAAGGTAAAGGTTTAGCGTTAAACGTGACTGATGCAGCATCAATCGAAGAAACTTTGACCAAGATCCGTAAAGAATTTGGTGAAATTGACATTTTGATTAATAATGCAGGTATCACACGTGATAACCTATTGATGCGTATGAAAGATGATGAATGGCAAGATGTTATTGACACCAATCTTTCATCCGTTTACCGTTTGTCTAAATCCGTTTTGCGTGCCATGATGAAAAAACGTTATGGTCGTATTATTTCTATCGCATCTGTTGTTGGGGTGATGGGAAATGCGGGGCAAACAAACTACGCGGCAGCGAAAGCTGGGCTGATTGGTTTTAGTAAATCATTAGCTCGTGAAATCGCTTCTCGTGGTATTACTGTCAACGTCGTTGCACCTGGTTTTATCGAAACTGATATGACTAAAGCATTGACAGATGAACAGCGTGCAGGCATTTTATCTCAGGTTCCTGCTGATAGACTGGGTGATGCACAAGAAATTGCCAGTGCTGTAGCGTTTTTAGCTTCTGATGAAGCGGCTTACATCACAGGTGAAACATTGCATGTCAATGGTGGCATGTACATGATCTAAAGAAATGATGGAACTATTTGCATTATTAGTGTTATCCAACGCTAAATAATGCAAAATAATGGTTCCAACAGTCGGGATTGGGTTGTATCTTTTCCTGTATTTCATAAACTACGAAAACCATCGCGAAAGCGAGTTTTGATAGGAATTTTAATAGTATGAGCACTATCGAAGAACGCGTTAAGAAAATCATCGTTGAACAACTGGGTGTTGAAGAGAAAGAAGTTGTAAATACAGCTTCATTTGTTGATGACTTGGGCGCTGATTCTCTTGACACAGTTGAGCTGGTTATGGCTCTAGAAGAAGAGTTCGATTGCGAAATCCCTGACGAAGAAGCTGAAAAGATCACAACAGTACAGGCAGCGTTGGATTACGTCGGCAACGCATCTAAATAATTGTACGAAAACTTATCTAGGCGATCACTCGATCGCCTATGTTTCCTTTGTAACTTTTCCCTCCTTGGAGGAAATACGTGTCTAAGCGTCGTGTAGTCGTAACCGGACTGGGCATGTTATCTCCTGTCGGCAACACAGTTGAGTCATCATGGAAAGCTGTTTGTGACGGACAGAGTGGTATCAGCCTAATTGAGCATTTTGATACTATTAACCACGCAACTAAATTTGCTGGCTTAGTAAAAGATTTCAATTACGAAGATTTTGGCATCTCTCGTAAAGATGCGAAAAAAATGGACCCATTTATCCAATACGGCATCGCAGCAGGCTTTCAGGCCTTTAAAGATGCAGGGTTGGAAGTAACAGAAGCCAATGCTACTCGGATTGGTGCAGCGATTGGTTCTGGTATTGGTGGGTTAGGGTTAATTCAGGATAACTGTGAATCTCTATTACACGGTGGTCCTCGAAAAGTTAGCCCATTCTTCGTACCGTCAACCATCATTAATATGGTGGCTGGTCATTTAAGTATTATGTACGGTTTCCGTGGTCCCAGTATTTCTATTGCTACAGCCTGTACATCGGGTGTGCATAATATTGGTCATGCGGCGCGTATGATTGCTTATGGTGATGCAGAAGTAATGGTTGCAGGCGGTGCTGAAAAAGCAACAACCCCGCTTGGTGTTGCGGGTTTTGGCGCAGCAAGAGCGTTATCAACTCGTAATGATGACCCACAAGCAGCAAGTCGCCCTTGGGATAAAGACCGTGATGGTTTTGTTCTTGGTGATGGTGCAGGTATCATTATTCTTGAAGAATATGAACATGCCAAAGCGCGTGGTGCGAAAATTTATGCCGAAATTGCAGGCTTTGGGATGAGCAGTGATGCCTACCATATGACTTCGCCTCCAGAAAATGGGGAAGGCGCAGCGCTTGCAATGGAAAACGCACTGAAAGATGCAGGTATTCAAGCAAGTGACGTAGGGTATATTAATGCTCACGGTACTTCGACACCTGCGGGTGACTTAGCCGAAGCACAGGCTGTTGTGTCTGTATTTGGTGAGGGTACTGATGTACTCGTTAGCTCAACTAAATCCATGACAGGGCATCTTTTAGGTGCAGCGGGTGCTATTGAGTCAATCTTTACCATCTTATCATTGTGTGATCAAACTGTTCCACCAACCATTAATCTGGATAACCCAGATGAAGCATGCAAACTGGACTTTGTCCCAGGTCATGCACGCAAGGTTGAGAACATGGAGTATGCTCTGTGTAACTCATTTGGTTTTGGTGGTACAAACGGTTCATTGATTTTCCGTCGTTATCACGGCGAGTAAATAATCTATCACCGTTATTAATTAGCCCTAGTCGCTGAAAGTGACTAGGGCTTTATTTTGCCCATCTCTTTGCACAGCCATTCGCTTTAGTTTATGATGACTCATCTTGTTTACTGTCTGATTTATCAGCTTTTATTATAAGTATTATCAATGTCATATTGGGTTAATGGGCAAGTTTGCCAGCAAATAAGCGTAACTGATCGTGCAGTCTCTTTTGGGGACGGCTGCTTTACGACCGTACATGTCGTTAATCAGCAAGCTAAAATGTTAGATGAGCACATTGCACGTTTGCAGCATGACAGCCAGCGGTTGAAAATAACTCAGCCTGACTGGGGTATGCTGAAACAGCATTTATTGCATATTTGCGCGCAGCAAGTAGAAGATGAACTGGTGCTAAAGGTGATAATTAGCCGTGGTGCAGGGGGACGGGGTTATAGTTCTAGAGGCTTTAATTCACCAACAGTGATTGTCAGTGTTTCTCCCTTTCCACAAAACTATGTTCAACTACAATGTAAAGGGGCTGCGTTAATCTTAAGTGAGATCCCATTGGCACGTAGCCCATTATTAGCAGGTATGAAACACCTCAACCGGTTAGAGCAAGTTCTTATCAGACAAGAAATTGATGAGTATAACGCGGATGAGGCCATCGTACTTGATACCAACGGCGTTATCGTTGAATGTTGTAGTGCCAATGTCTTTTGGCGAGTTGGTCAAACAGTCTACACCCCAAAATTATCTCATTGTGGTGTGAATGGATTAATGAGACAAAAGATCATAGCACTACTGCAAGATAGTCAGTACCATTTTCAAGAAGTTGAGCGGTTTGCCTCTATTTTGAATTATTGTGATGAAGTGATTATTTGTAATGCATTGATGCCAGTGTTACCTGTACAAAGCATTCAGTTAAGCAAAGGGCAGTCGCCATTACAATTCATGTCGCGTGAATTATTTGAGTATCTCTTTTTGCGCTGCAAAATCTAGTATCTAAAAACTATATCACTATTACCTAAACACTTATTGAAATGGTCAATAAATGAAATTAGCCAAAAAAATCATTCTGATTACTGTGACTCTTACTGCTGTTGTAGCCGTTGCCGTATATTTACAATATCGTCAAGTCATGAACTATGCGAAAACCCCCATTAACTTGACTCAAGAGAAAATTTTAACGGTTCCTACAGGGACCGGGCGAGTTGCATTTGAAGCCTTGCTAGTCAAAGAAAATATGATTGAGCAGGGGAATGAGTTTCAATGGTTATTAAAATTACGGCCGGAACTCGCTCAATTAAAAGCGGGGACATACCGTTTACAACCTGACATGACCGTAGAACAATTATTATCGTTAGTGGTTAGCGGTAAAGAAGCTCAATTTTCTATTCGTTTTATTGAAGGTAACCGATTGAATGATTGGGGTAACATTTTACGTGATGCCCCTTACTTAGAACATACATCGACAGAGATGACACCAGCAGAACTTCATGCGTTTATCGGGTTCAAAGGTGAAGGTACACTAGAAGGGTGGTTATACCCTGACACCTATTTATATACGGCGGGGACAAAAGATACGGAAATTTTAAAGCGTGCATATAAGCGCATGCAAAGTAGCCTTGAAGAAGAATGGCAAGGGCGAGATAGAGACCTACCTTATAAAAATGCTTATGAAATGCTGATTATGGCTTCAATTATTGAAAAAGAAACCGGTGTAGAGAGTGAAAGGTCGCAAGTTGCATCGGTGTTTGTTAATCGTTTGAAGAAAAATATGCGCTTACAAACCGACCCAACAGTTATTTACGGCCTAGGTGATAAGTATGATGGTAAGATTTATCGTAGTGATTTAGACAATTACACACCGTACAATACTTATAAAATTGATGGGTTGCCGCCAACACCGATAGCAATGCCAAGTTTGGCATCAATAAAAGCGGCTGCGCACCCAGCTAAAACGGATTACCTCTATTTTGTCGCAGATGGTAAAGGCGGTCATACTTTTAGTCGCAACTTGAATGAACACAATCGGGCGGTCAAAGTTTATCGCCAATTTGAACAGCAAAAATGATAAAAAAATGAAAAATCAATTTATTGTTATTGAAGGATTAGAAGGTGCAGGCAAAACGACTGCAATCAATACGGTGGTAGATACACTTAATCAGGCGGGTATTACGGATATCGTTTTCACTCGGGAACCGGGTGGGACGCCACTAGCCGAAAAGCTACGAGAGCTGATCAAACAAGGGATTGAAGGCGATAAAGTCACTGATAAAGCTGAGTTATTAATGTTATATGCAGCGCGAGTTCAACTCGTTGAAACAGTGATTAAACCGGCTTTAGCCGCAGGTAAATGGGTTGTTGGTGACCGCCATGATTTGTCATCACAGGCGTACCAAGGCGGCGGAAGGGAAATCGACCACCAGTTAATGAAGTCGTTACGTGATTTGGTACTTGGTGAGTTTAAACCATCATTAACCTTGTATCTTGATTTATCGCCAGAATTGGGCTTACAACGTGCAAGGTCCCGCGGTGAGTTAGATAGAATCGAAAAAGAATCGTTAGCCTTTTTTGAAAGGACCCGTCACCGCTACCTTGAACTGGCAGCGGAAGATGAAACAATACTGACGGTTGATGCGAGCCAAAATATTGAGCAAGTACAATATGATATTCGCCAAACACTGACCCAATGGCTAGCTAAATAATGATAGGCAAAAAGTAAGGTGTTAATAACATGAATTGGTATCCTTGGTTAAATGAACCTTACCGGCAAATTATAGCGAACTATCAAAGTGGGCGAGGGCACCATGCCTTACTACTTCATTCTTTGCCTGGAAATGGGGCCGATGCACTTTGCTATGGTATTAGTCGTTGGCTTATTTGCCAAGAGCGTGAAGGGCTGAAAAGTTGTGGGAAGTGCCATAGCTGCAGATTAATGCTAGCAGGAACACACCCCGATTATCATGTTATTGACGTTGAAAAAGGTAAATCAACGGTCAGTGTTGATGCTGTTAGGAAATTAATTGAAACCTTGAGTAGTCATTCTCAACAAGGTGGCAATAAAGTGGTGTATATTCCTAGAATTGAAGCTTTCACTGATGCTGCGGCGAATGCGTTACTAAAAACGCTGGAAGAGCCTGCAAAAGACACTTATTTTCTATTAAGTAGTGACAAACCAGAGAATTTACTTGCCACAACTCGTAGCCGTTGTTTAAGTCATTTTTTGCCAGCTCCTGAGCCACAAATTGCGTTGTATTGGTTACAAAAACAACAGCCAAATGTAGTTGTTGATCACGCAATAACCGCATTGAAACTTTGTCAAGGTGCTCCAGTAGCCGCTCTGGCTCTGTTAGAAGAACATCTTTGGCAAAAACGGAATGCATTATGCCAAAGTATCTCTACAGCATTACAAACGCGGGATATGCTAAGTTTATTGCCACGATTGAATATTGAAGAAGCTTCAGCTGCCCTAAGTTGGTTATTAACCTTACTTTCCGATGCAGTTAAAGTACAGCAAGGTGCGACAACGTTCTGTATTAACCAAGATCATCTTGCACAAGTTATGCAATTGGCCAGTACCATGAACCGTTCTCAATTATTGGAGGCTTATGAACAGTGGCTACATTGTCGTTATCAATTATTGACAGTTCCTGCGCTTAATCAGGAACTTATTCTGACCAATCAATTATTACAATGGGAAGCCTTATTGGCTTCACCTTCATTTTAAAAAGAGTTAAATATGTTTGTTGTTGATTCACACTGCCATCTCGACTGTTTAGATTATGAAAAATTACACACTAATGTCGATGATGTTATCGCTAAGGCATCGGCTCGTGATGTCCGTTTCATGCTTGCCGTGGCAACAACGCTGCCCGGTTTTGAACAGATGAAAAAGCTCATTGGGTTACGTGACAATATTGCTTTTTCATGTGGTATTCATCCACTTAATTTAGACGAAGGCTATGACTTTGAGCGCTTAGCGCAATTAGCCGCCGGCCCTGAGGTTGTGGCACTGGGTGAGACAGGGCTTGATTACTACTATCAACAAGAGAATGCTGCATTGCAGCAAGAGTCTTTTCGTCAGCATATCCGTATCGGCCGAGCAGTAAATAAACCCGTGATCGTACATACGCGTGCTGCGCAAAAGGATACGCTAACAATTTTACGTGAAGAACAAGTTAGTGAGTGTGGTGGGGTATTACACTGTTTCACTGAAGACAAAGCGACAGCTAGCGAATTGCTCGATTTAGGAATGTATATTTCATTTTCAGGGATTGTGACATTCCGCAATGCTGAACAAATCAGAGAAGCGGCGCGTATTGTGCCCCTAGATAGAATCTTGGTCGAAACAGACTCCCCATATTTGGCCCCAGTACCGCATCGTGGAAAAGAAAATCAGCCTGCATACGTACGTGATGTGGCTGAATACATGGCGGTGCTGAAAGGGGTTAGCGTTGAACAAATGGCTGAAATTACAACACAAAATTTCAATCGTTTATTTCATTTGAATGTTGGCTCGAATAACGGGTAACTTGTTAACAATATATAAACTAACTATTGGATTAGTAAGGGAATTGATATGGCAGAAGAAACAATTTTTAGTAAAATCATTCGTCGCGAAATCCCTGCGGATGTCGTTTACCAAGATGAGCTTGTCACGGCATTTCGTGATATATCGCCACAAGCGCCTTCACATATTTTAATTATCCCCAATAAATTAATCCCCACAGTAAACGATGTGACGGTGGATGACGAACTGGCGTTAGGGCGTTTATTTACGGTGGCAGCTAAAATTGCCAAAGAAGAAGGCATTGCTGAAAATGGCTATCGTTTGATTATGAATTGCAATGAGCATTCTGGACAAGAGGTATTCCATATTCATATGCATTTAGTGGGTGGTCGCCCATTAGGGCCTTTATTGGCTAAATCATAATAGGAAGGGGCTCATACAATGAACCGCATAGTAATACTTGGGCTGATGGCTGTGTTATTAACTGGCTGTTTAAATAACAAACCTCAAGGGTTAGTTTTTAATGAGCAGCAGCGCGTTATTATGGAACCAGCAGTTTTAGCCCAAGGGGTCATTGTTGAGTCCCCCGTGATTAGTGTTGAAAACCACCAAACTGTTGCCACGCTTAGTATGAGTAATTTGCAGCCTGATGCCGTAGAGATTGCGTATCGTTTATATTGGTACGATAAACAAGGGTTGAAGGTGGATACTTCGAGTATCTTACATCAGCAAATTGCAGCGAATTCAACAGAAACTATTCAAGCCATGACCTCCTCATCACGCGCTAGCAATGTGCGTGTCCATGTGTTTTTATCACCTAAGGCCGGAGAAAAACAATGAAACGGATCTTAATGGTTGCGGTAGCAGCTTTAATCTTAGCAGGTTGCCCATCATATCCACCTCAACAGCCGGGAACACAACCACCGATTGTTCCTGTTGAGCCGGATCAACCACCAGAAGTGACACCACCGCCAACGGATGTCGTTCCGACACCGCCAAAACAGCAAACAACTGATTGGGCTGCATCGATAACACCTTTGGTTGGCCAAATGGTTGCTGCGGATGGCGTGGAAAGTGGCAAAGTGTTATTAGTTGATTCAGTGAAAAACAATACGAATGGCTCATTACCTGTACAGACTATTACATCAACAATGGCTAGCGCAGTTGAAAATACCAATCGTTTCAAAGTAGTCCCTCAAAGTGTGGTAAGTTCTGCACGTAAAACATTAGGTTTATCACAAGAAGATAGCTTAGTGACGCGTAGTAAGGCGATTGGTCTAGGGCGTTATGTACAAGCTGATTACGTGATTTACAGTGTTATGTCAGGTTCAAATAAAGATAAGAGCCTTGAAATGCAACTAATGGAAGTGCAAACAGGCGAAATTATTTGGACTGGAAAGCACAGTATTGATTAACAGACAGTCACTTATGACGCTGTTATCTACCTATTTCCCAGAGATTAAATCAAGTCACTGGGAAATAACGCCGTTAACAGGGTTGTCAGGTGGGAGTTATTTATTGCAGTGTGTGCAGTCTAATCGCACACTTCAATTAGTGGCTCGTGCTAATGGTGAGACTCAGTCTTGTCTATATGTGGATCGCCGGAAAGAAGCGCGTATATTAAGACAATTGCAACCATACACATTTGCACCGACTGTCGTTGGTTATAACGCTCAATGGTTATTGTTGGCGTGGTGTGAAGGCTTGCATCCGGGCCCATCCACATTTTTATCCGCTGATTTTCAATGCCAACTAGCAAATACGCTTGCACAATTACACTGCAGCGCACTATTCGGCTACCGCTTGCAACTGCGCGATGAAATTGCGCATTATGGTTATTTGGTTGATACCAAACGTTTGTCACCACGTTGGAAAAAACTACATCGTCATTTCCTCTCTACTGCATTGCCAAAAACGTTGAAGTTGGCCCCTGCACATATGGATGTTCATCCTAAAAATATCATTAGTACTCATACAGGGGAGTTAATGCTATTGGATTGGGAATATGCCGCAAATACTGATATTGCATTTTCGTTAGAAACCTATTTTCAATTTAATAGTCTGACAGATAAACAGCGTCATTTTTTTCTCATGCAATACTGTGATGTGCGAAGTGCTTATCGGGATAAACAACAATTAGCTCAGCACTGCCAGTTATGGGAACCATGGGTAAAATATATGACGTTAATGTGGTATGAAGTGCAGTGGAATAAAAGTCAATTATCGCATTTTTTGGTACACTCGCAGTCATTACGCCACTACTTCGGTTTGTTGGGTTGATAATAAAGTTATCAACGAATAATTTTTGATTTAGTTAAATAAGTGAGGCATGTTATGGGTCCGATAATGCTGGATGTTCAAAGTTATGAATTAGATAACGAAGAGCGCGAAATATTGGCTCACCCATTAGTGGGGGGCTTGATTTTATTTACCCGTAACTTTCATGATGCTGCACAATTACGAGAGCTTGTGCGCCAAATACGTGATGCGTCAAGGCACCGTCTGCTGGTTGCTGTTGACCAAGAAGGTGGGCGAGTACAACGCTTTCGTGATGGTTTTACTGCGCTACCTTCGGCACAGGCTTTTGCTGAGCTAAATAACCCTATGGACGGTGCTAAGTTGGCACAAGAAGCGGGGTGGTTAATGGCAGCAGAAATGATAGCGATGGATATTGACATTAGTTTTGCCCCAGTGTTGGATCTTGGCCATCAAAGTATCGCGATTGGGGAGCGTTCGTTCCATAAAGATCCTGAAATGGCAATGATGATGGCAGAACGTTTTATTAAAGGAATGCACAGTGCGGGGATGAAGACAACAGGGAAACATTTCCCTGGGCATGGTGCAGTTAAAGCTGATTCGCATAAAGAAACACCTCGTGATGACCGTACATTGGAAACTATCCGAGGTAAAGATATGTCGATTTTTAAAGATTTTATCCAACGTGAATTACTTGATGCAATTATGCCAGCGCATGTCATTTACACTCAAGCTGATGAACGCCCTGCGAGTGGTTCGCCATTTTGGTTAAAATCAGTGCTACGGGAACAGCTTGGTTTTAATGGTGTCATTTTCTCTGATGATTTATCGATGGAAGGGGCAGCAATTATGGGGAGCTATCCAGAAAGAGCACAAGCGTCTTTAAATGCTGGGTGTGATATGGTTTTGGTGTGCAATAACCGCGAAGGTGCGGTAAGTGTACTTGATAACTTACCTAAACAGCATGATAGCCAAGCCTCTAAGTTATATCACAGTGGCCGTCAATACAGTTTGACCGAGTTACAAGGGTTGGCTCGTTGGCAAGAAAGTCATCGGCAATTAGTGGATTTACACCAAAGATGGCAAGCACACCGTCAATAACATTAAGGTGAATAAAATATAGCCGGTAAATTAAACTATTTACCGGCTATTTTGCATAAATACGCATTGAAGTGAAAAATAACGACGTATAAGTAGTATGAAAGGGAAGTATAACCACTTTGAAAGTTACCCGTAACGTTATTAATATAATGATTAAATCATCATATTATTATATTAAAAATGTGATGGTAAAGTATCTAGCATAATGGTTACATTCAAAAAAATAATTAATTATTCTATTCATTTAAGCTGTAGTCTTTTAAAGGTTAACTCAAAATAATAATCCATAGTTTATTTGTAATGGATACATATATTGATATTGCTAGGTGTTTTTTCAATATAAACAGCCGGATATTTGTCTTATGTATCACTTTCTTTTGGTGAGAGCGCCTATAAGTAAAAAGAAAGTGATAATAGCTATTAATGATAAAAGTTAAGATAAATTTAAATTAGTGGATAGCTAAATAAAATCGATTAACCCTAATGCTTAAATACTCTTATCTTTTTTGTAATATTATTAACATTAATTCTAATGTATAAAAAAACAGTTTTATTCAAATTTTTCATGTCTAGATAAATTAACAGTAAATTAATTATACAAGTATTAAAAAAATCTATGCATATGAGTTTTTTTTAATCAGTATCTAAAGGTTATTTAGGGGCAATGTCTATTTTTTAACTATTCACGGTGTACTGCGCTATCAAATGTCCCCTTATCTTTATTGTCAATAATGCTTACAGTGATAAATAAACACCAAAACAAGTGTGATCTTAATCACTATTAGTTGGTTTAAATAATGCAACTTATGTAACGTGTTGTGACAGTGATCGTTTTAATTGACGTAAAATTACGTTAGCATCCACATTATGAATTTTTTATGACAATTTAGAGCAATAACTAATCGATTATAAAAATAACAATAAACTGGATGGTGGCGTTTTAAGTTAAATAATGTTCCTTTGATTGAGATAAGCATTTCTCAGACTATGACTCTGCCTATTAAATAAGAAAATAGAAGCACAACATATAGTGGCGTGTGTATTAACGCTTGTTTAAATAATATCTGAAATATTGTTTCTTAACTAAAATTAACGCGGAATTTGAGTAAAGTAATGGTGGTGAATTATTAAAGGCTATTAGGTCTTTACTATAAGTAGAACGCCTTATTTATGGTAATTAAGTAAACACTAATGCAGTGAAATATCTGTATTGAATTTTTTATTTTAAAAATTGACTTATGTGTTTGAAAGGGATGTATCAGTTTGACTTTAAGTAAAGTTGTTTTATTAAGCTAAAAATAAAAATGGTGTTTTGTTGTTCATGGTTACATGAGGCAGCATAAAATTAATTCAAATAATCATTAACTAGGTTAATTTCAATGAAAGTTAAAAATATTGCGCTATTAATGCTTTCTCCTTGCTGTTTAGCAGTCGCAATGGCAAATGCCAGCAATTGGGAAAACACAATTAAAGAAAATTCATTTATTGCGGATTCTGAGTTAGAACTGTCAACTCGTAACATGTGGAAGTACTTAAAAACCGAAAATCGTTTTGATAAAAATGAGCAACGCTATAGAAAACAAGTTGCTAACGCTTGGGGGCAAAACTTCCAAGCTGATTTCAAATCAGGTTATTTTGCTGACGTAATCGGGTTTGATGCTTCTTACTATGGTGGTATTAAACTCGGTGCAAGTAAAGACTTCGCCTCCCGTGCAATTTTATATAACGACGATGGTCACGCTAAAGGCTATAACAAAATCGGACAACGTTATGCGAAAGTAAAATTCGACCTTGACCCTGTTCAATTCCACGGTAAAGCGGGTTGGTTCACACTGAAAAACAAAGGTATTTTTACTAATTCACAACGCCTTTCATTAAACAGTTATAGCGGTTATTACACCAATACAGCAATTGATGACTGGAGCCTAGATTTACTCTATCTCGACAAAAAAGTAATGCGTCGTGATAGTCCAAATATTGATGCTATGTATTTTACTGATGCTAATGGTAAACGACATAAGGTTAATCATGTGATCACTGGTGGTATTAATTACAATACTAAGCCATTGACTGTTCACTATTTCTATGGGCAGGCAGATGATTTATTTCGTCAGCAAGGTCTCGAAGCTAAATATAAGTTAACTTCAGATGTTACGCTTGGAACGCAAATTTACAATCATGAATATGGTAGTGATGGTAAGCGCACCGAAAAAAATGATGCTATCGGTAAGCGTAATTTCGACAAACGAGCATGGCACTATGCAGGAACCGCTGACTGGCGTATTCCAGAATCACCTTGGACACTCCGCGCTGGTTTAACTTACACTCAAGCAAAAAAAGCAAATGGTGTCGGTCAATTCGCACGTAACCCAATTGGTAATACGCGTGGTCGTTTTAACTCGCCAGCATATGCGGATATCGATTACGTTCGTGATGGGGAAACTATGGTCGCGATGGCTGCCGAATATCGTGTAAGTAAAGAGCTTTCTGTTGGTGCTCGTACCAATTACTCAGAATTTAAATATGACGGTGAAAGGTTAAAACAAGGTCAATTGGGTCTGTTCAGCTATTGGAAACCAACTGAAAACCTATCCGTGTCATTGAGCGGAGGTTTAGGTTGGCATCACCGCCAAGAGAACGATTATACAACGCCTAAGCTATATGATGGCCATTCACGCCGTGCGCACTCCTTATCTGGTTCAATGACAACCACTTATCGGTTCAAAATGTAGTTGCCAGCAGAGTGAAATTTACAATAAAAGGTAAGATAAATGAAACATAAAATTGGGCTACTCACACTGTTAATTTCAGGTGCTTTACTGGCCGGTTGTGCTCAGAAAACATCGGATACGGTTAAAGTTCAGGTCATTGGTATCAATGATTTCCATGGCGCACTAAAAGCGCCAGGAGATGGTAAGTTAGGTGGAATAGAATCAATCGCCACCTTAGTAAACCAGTTAAGAGCGCAGAATGATAAAACTATTGTTGTTGGTGCAGGGGATTTAGTTGGTGCAAGCCCATTATTGTCATCGATGTTCTATGATGAGCCTACTATTGAAGCATTAAGTGCAATAGGCATGGAAACCAGTGCAGTTGGTAACCATGAGTTTGACAAAGGCAAAGAAGAGCTATTAAGAAAGCAAAATGGTGGCTGTCATCCAACCGCGGGTTGTGTTGGTAAAGACTCATTTGCAGGTGCCGATTTTAACTATTTAGCGGCTAACGTTATTGTAAAAGAAACAGGTGAAACTCTGTTCCCATCATATTTCATTAAAGAATTTGATGGTATTCCAATGGCGTTTATTGGCCTAACTTTAGAAGGCACACCTGCTATTGTAACGCCAAGCGGTACCGCTGGATTAGAGTTTAAAAACGAAGTTGAAACTATTAATAACCAAGTGAAGCTATTGAAGGCACAAGGTATTAATAGCATCGGTGTTCTGATCCATGAAGGGGCGACACAGCAAGTTGATACGAAAGTTAAAGATATTAACCGTTGTGATAATATCAAAGGCCCAATTGTTGATATTGTAAACCAACTAGATGGCGCTGTAGACTTTGTGGTCAGTGGTCATACGCATCAAGCGTACAATTGTGAAATCAATGGTAAAACCGTGATTTCTGCACAATCAAATGGCGCATTGCTTTCTCAGTTAAATATTGAAATTGATAGAAATACAAAAGATATTGTTAGCATCAATGCGAAAAATATTCCTGTTGAAACAAAACGTTATGAGAAAAACCCAGAGTTAACGACTTTTGTTCAAAGATATGAACAAATTGCGTTACCTATTTCACAACAAGTGATGGGAACTTTGACGGAGAGTTCAGACAAAAAATTATTGCCAGCGGGTGACTCTACATTAGGTAAAATTATCGCTGATGGTCAACTCTATGCCGCTTCAAGTAAAGAAGCTGGTGGTGCGCAAATCGCCTTTATGAATAGTGGTGGTATTCGTGCTGATCTGAAAGCCGGTGAACTGACCTATGGTGATATTTTTACTGTTCAACCATTCTCAAATGTTGTCGTGACTCAATCTTTAACGGGTGAGCAAATCAAACAGGCGTTAGAACAACAATGGGATCGTGCGCGTCCACAAGTAATGCCTGTTTCTAAAGGTTTTTATTACGAATGGGATGATAGCCGACCTGTTGGTGATAAAGTCATTCAAAAATCAATGAAGTTAAATGGTAAACCGTTAGACATGAAAAAAAGCTATCGAGTTGCAGCCAATGAGTTTTTAGCAACGGGTGGTAGCCGATTCAGCGCGTTTAATCAAGGTAAAGACCGCGTTTACAGTGTGCCTGATAACGAAGCATTGATGCATTATTTTAAAGATAACTCACCAGTTTCAGTCCCAACTGATGTACGTATCAAAAAAATTAACTAGTTAAATCGAACGATATAACAACTAAAAACCCGAAGTGTTTAATCTCTTCGGGTTTTTTCTTTGTTTCAGCATTTATCTCGACCCTTTTTCTTTGGGTTAACAATTAACGGTAGCGTCTATATCAAAAACAATGAGATAATAATTCTCATTATCGTTAATTCGTTGTGAACTTAACTGTTTGAACGATCTCAAGCTGATTCGATTCATTCCTCGTTAAAAATGATTTGACGAATGTGATGGTTGTCATAATAATCAACTAAATTGATATGGATCAATATTTGGTATTACCAATTACCCAGTCATGTTATTCTATTTCATTCATAGTGTAAGGCATGGCTAATTAATGTTATCTAAGTTTTTTATCATAAAAGTGCTTAGATAACATTAATATATTTTGTTTCGAGGGATTTATGACCTTATCTCAACCAAAAATCATCGTCGTCGGAGGTGGTGCCGGTGGTTTGGAACTGGCAACACGTTTAGGGCGCAAATTAGGCCGGAAAAAACGAGCACATATCACACTCGTTGACCGTAATCCAAGCCATTTATGGAAGCCATTGTTACATGAAGTTGCTACTGGTTCATTGGATGATGGGGTTGATGCGATTAGCTATCTTGCCCATGCGCGCCATAATGCATTTAATTTCCAGTTAGGTTCATTGACTAATATTGACCGTGATAATAAAAAAATAGTGCTTGGTGAGCTATATGATAAACATGGTGAATTATTAGTTCCTTTACGTGAGCTTGAATATGATATTTTAGTGATGGCACTGGGAAGCAAGTCGAATGATTTTGGTACCCCAGGTGTGAAAGAACATTGTATTTTCTTAGATAATCCACAGCAGGCTCATCGCTTTCATGATGAAATGCTAAACCTGTTCTTACGCTATTCTGTACGTGATAATGCAGAAGAAAAAGTGAATATTGCCATAGTTGGGGGCGGGGCTACAGGTGTTGAGCTATCCGCTGAATTATATAATGCGGTTGAGCAACTCACTAGTTATGGGTTTAAAGGGCTAGATACCGATGCTCTCAATGTTACTCTGATTGAGGCTGGGGAGCGTATTTTACCTGCTTTACCTCCGCGGATCTCTAGCGCTGCGCATCAGGAGTTAAACAAGCTTGGTGTCAATGTATTGACTAAAACTATGGTGACTAGCGCTGATGCTGATGGTTTGAATACTAAACAAGACGGCAAAGTATTTGCTGATCTAATGGTTTGGGCTGCTGGCATCAAAGCGCCGGATTTCATGAAAGACATCGCAGGTTTAGAAACAAATCGTATAAATCAACTGGTAGTTAAGCCTACGTTGCAAACTACACGCGATGATATGATTTTTGCGATTGGCGATTGCGCCTCTTGTGCTAAACCTGAAGGGGGCTTTGTACCGCCAAGGGCGCAGTCTGCACATCAAATGGCAAGTCGTTGTTATGACAATATTTTAGCCATGATGAAAGAAAAACCATTAAAAGATTATGTTTATAAAGACCATGGCTCATTAGTCTCACTATCACGCTTTAGTACCGTGGGCAGTTTGATGGGGAATTTGATGCGTGGAGATATGATGGTCGAAGGGCGTATTGCACGTTTTGTGTATATTTCTTTGTATCGTATGCACCAGATAGCTTTACATGGTTATATCAAAACGGGCTTAATGATGTTAGTAGGGAGTATTAACCGAATTATACGACCCAAGTTGAAATTACACTAGCCGCGATTTGTTAACATATCTAATTGATCTTCATCAAATTTTATGCACCTAGTTATTAATTTGATTAGGTGCATTATTTTTTAATGTGGTTAAAATAACCAATAAAATCAATGATAAAAGAATCATATTGATATCGTATATGAGAGTATTTTTATTTAGTAACGTTAATATTTGTAATAAAAACTATTTAGATCAATTTTAGTTGGTTGGTGATCGATTATATTACAGGCATTACTTATAGAGGTCTAAGTTACTGGTCGTGTATTCAATATAGAGATCATCACAATAGGTAATACTCCCGCTCTATGAATGTGCCGATGATTTTATCATGCATTTCAGGCGACTTCGA